>NZ_JBSWSP010000007.1:0-5525 GCF_054095825.1 Candidatus Nitrosopumilus sp. bin_68KS | reverse complement strand
AGAATGCACGTAAAGTACTTGCTACTTTTATCTCATTAGGACCTGTCTACATAAAATTGGGACAGTGGCTTTCTTCTAGAGCAGATATTTTACCTCAACCATATCTAGAAGAACTATCAAAACTTCAGGACAGTGTACCAGCTGCTCCATTTGATCAGGCAAAATCAATTATTGAAAAAGATCTTGGACCAATCGATAAGAAATTTGATCAGATAGATCCTGTTTCAATTTCTGGTGCATCATTAGGTCAAGTATATCGAGGTACTATTTCTGGTAAACAAATTGTAATTAAAGTCAAAAGACCTGGAATTGAAAAAATTGTAGCAGAAGATATCAAAGTTTTAAAAAAAATTTTTCCATTAGCATTGAGATTTGTAGATCCCAACTTGCGTTATTCAGCAAAAGCAATGCTCTCTCAATTTATCGAAACAATCCATGAAGAAATGGATTATACCAATGAATCAGAAAATCTCAAAAAAATCAAACATGATTTGGGAAATAACAGTAAAGTTGTCGTTCCCTCAGTATATGATGATTATTCATCAAAAAATATCCTCACGATGGAATACCTTCCAGGAATCAAAATAACTAATGTTGAAGCACTAAATGAGAAGGGAATTGATAGGCAAAAACTCGTAATTGATGTCCATAAAGTATTCTTTACTATGCTTCTAAAACACTCCATATTTCACGCTGATCCACATCCTGGAAACATTTCAGTCACTGATGATGGTAAATTGATTCTGTATGACTATGGAATGGTAGGTAGATTAGATAATGAAACTAGGTTAAGATTGATTCGATTATATCTTGCATTAGTTGAGAAAGACCCTCCAAGAACTGTAAATGCAATGAATGATCTTGGAATGCTTACTCCTGATTTTAATCGGTCAGTCATTGAAAAAGGAATTGAACTTACAGTTCGTGCAATGCATGGAAAAAAACCTGATGAGATGGAAGTGGAAAGTTTGATGGAGCTTGCAAACAAAACTATGAGTAAATTCCCTTTTATCCTTCCAAAAAATCTGGCTTTGTATATGAGAATGGCATCAATTATTGAAGGAATTTACAAAACACACAAAGTTAATTTTAGATTTGTAAAAATTGTAAGGGAAATTTTAGAAGAAGAGAGTTTAATTAAAGATGCATACATTGAAGAAATCAAACGTTCTTTTGATAGATTTGCAAAATCAATTGATGCTACAATTTCTATAGCACCTGAGCTCAAAAAATTCCTCGATGAAAATAGATCCTTAAATCTCTTGAATGCAAAACCTAAATCTAATGTTTTACTCTCTGGAAGTATTCTTTCAGCAGCAATTTTTATTGGCTCTTCTGTTTTGTATACTACAAATGAATCAATTGGAATTACTGGAATGGTTGGTTCATTAATTATAATGAGTATATTTGCAATTTTTAGAAAACGATAACTATTCTATTTTGATATCTTTTCCATGTTTTTGAACAGGAACAATAATTGTCAAAACTCCTTGCTCGTATTTTGCAGAATTGACAGATTCTTCTCCTTCTTTTAACTCAATTGGCAATCTAATTTTTTTATCAATTATGTTTGGTCTTTGATTACAAATAGTGATGTGGTTATTTTCTTTTGGAATTTCCTTGCATGCCTGAATTGACAGAATATTTGCATTAATAGATAATTTAATATCTTTTTTTTCAAATCCTGGAATATCTATCACCACTGTTAATTTATCATCATCAAGATGCATATCTACTGGAGGTAAAACAAATTCATAGAATTCTCTTGATTTGTTTCCAATTTCCTTCATCATTTCATTTGCCATAGATTTTACTAATCCCATTTTGAGATATGTGCTCAATTTTTGGTTATAAACCTTGATAGATTTTTAATCAATTAATTTCTCTGTTTTGATAACTTATGATTATTGTAATAGAAGGTGGAGACCAGGCAGGAAAGTTAACTCAATCAACACTACTAGAAAAAGCGCTAAAAAAAAGAAAGATCAAAACTAAACTATTTCATTTTCCTGATTATAAAACACCCATAGGACAAGAAATTAGAAAATATTTGGATGGAAAAAGAAAATTCCCTCCACAAGTAATTCATTGTCTATTAGCTGCTAATAGATGGGAAAAACTCAATGAAATCAAAACAGCACAAGAAAAAAATTCTATTTTAATCATGAATCGTTATTATCACTCTAATCTTATTTATGGAATAGCCAATGGTTTGAAACCCAAATGGCTTGAGAATCTAGATGCCGGTTTACCAAAAGCCGATCTTGTAATTTTACTTGATGTTACTCAAAAAGAGTCCTTTCATAGACAAAAAACTCACCGTGATAGATTTGAAAAAAATGAAGAATTTTTACAAAAAATTTCTAAAATCTACAGAACTACTGCAAAGAAAAAAAATTGGAAAATAATTGATGCCTCAAAATCTAAACAAGAAGTACATGAAGAAATTATGAAAACATTTTCAAAGAAAATAGGATTATGAAAAAAAATTATTCAGACATAATTGATCCCATCCATGATTTCATTCGTGTATATGATCATGAATTATCCATAATTGATAATCCAATTTTTCAAAGATTAAGACGAATAAGACAACTTTCAGGTGCTCATTTGACCTATCCTGCAGCTCAACACACACGATTTGAGCATTCATTGGGGGTGATGCATATTGCAAGTCAAGCAGGTAACGCATTAAATGAAAAAGGAATTTTAAAACTAGATGATATTGAAATTCTCAGATTATCTGGACTCTTGCATGATATAGGACATGGTCCGTTCTCTCATCTTTTTGAGGAAATTATTCAGGAAAGAAAAATTTCTCATGAAGATTTTGGCAAAGAAATTATTCTAAAATCTGAAATTGGTGATATATTATCAAAAAATGGTTATGACAAAAAACTTGTTACTAAAATTGCATTTGGAGATTCCAAATTTCAATATCTAAATGAAATTGTTTCAGGTGCACTAAGTGCAGACATGATGGACTATTTACTTAGAGATGGTTATTTTACTGGAGCTGAACATGCAAAAATTGATCATAAAAGAATTACACAATCCCTTGATGTACATAAGAAAAAATTAGCATTAGAACGTTCAGCACTGTATTCCTTTGAATCTATGATGCACTCAAGATATCAAATGTTCAAGGCTGTATATTTTCATAAAACTGTAAGAGCAGCAGAAGTAATGTTACTTGAGGCCTTAAGATTGTCTGATGATGAATTTGGCTTTACGACTTTTAATCTACATGAATTTGTAAACCTTACAGATGAGTATGTTTTATCCACTCTAATCTCATCAAAATCTGCAAAATTAAAACGAGCTAGACAATTTGCTCAAGACTACCAAAATCGAAAATTGCTAAAATGTGTATTTGAAAGAATATTGACAAGTCAAACAAATCTCAAAAAAACAAGAACTGATGAACTCAGATCTGTAATTTCTAAAAAATCCAAAGTCCAAGAAAATGAAATCTTTGTGGATAGCTCAGTAACTCCATCAATTCCTCTGGCACCATCAAAAAATGAGTCAAAATCTATAATTCTTATTTCAAATGAGAATGGTAAATCATCTGCCAATGAGATGCCAATTTCAGAAATTCCTGTTGTTTCTGCAATTTCAGGCTTTATGAATATCCTTAGAATTTATACTCATGATAAGAACAGAAAGAAAGTTGAAATTGCCGCAAAATCAATTCTTGGTGATCTAAAATGAAAAAAAGAATTGTAATTAAATTATCTGGAAAGATTTTTGGAATGGATAATGCCAAAGTCTTAAAAGATTATGCAGAATTCTTAGTAAAAATTAGCAAGACTTGTCAGCCTATAGTTATTGCTGGAGGAGGAAATATTGCACGACACTATATTTCCCATGCAAGATCTTCAGGTGCAGATGAATCAACTCTTGACGAATTAGGAATCGAAATTTCAAGACTAAATGCAAAATTGTTGATTTATGCTCTAAAAAATAAAGCATATTCTCACCCACCAACTACCTTACAGGAAGTAAGACATGCTGTGGATGATGGATTAATTGTAGTTGCTGGTGGTCTACATCCTGGTCAAAGCACAAATGGTACAGCAGCTTTGATTGCTGAAAAAGTACATGCAGAGCAATTTCTCAATGCAACTGATGTTGATGGAGTATATGATAAGGATCCAAATAAATTCAAAAATGCAAAAAAATTCCGACGCATTGATCTCAAGAATTTAAAAAATATGCTTGTTCATGAAGATTCAGTTGCTGGAGGATATGATTTAATGGATATTGTAGCTCTGAAAATTATAGAGCGCTCAAAAATAAAAACAAGAATTCTAAAAGCTACCCCAAAAAATATTGAAAGTGCCATTAAAGGTGGAAATGTAGGCACAGAAATTATTCTTAATTCTAAATAATTACTCAGTTATCTGGTTTTGAATTGTTGGTCTTGCTTCAGACCAAATCTGAATTTCTTTTTCTGGATATTCATCAATTCCAGTATCTCGAAGTTTTTTGTAAATTGATAACGCTTCTTCTTTTTCTACAGCCTTTGATTGAGCCTTTGTAAATCCATCTTTATCTACGATTACTGCTACATGTCCATCTGGAGAATTAATTACTGCTGTAAATTCCTCCTCTCCCACCGGATGAAATTTTCCATCAATTTTTTTAGTAGTTAAAGTTAACATTGCAAATCCAGCTACATCAAACATCTTCATTTGTGATTTACTAGCTCTTAGTTTTCCTTGTTGAACTGCTTGAAAGTATTGCATTATTTTTTTCAGGCTCCAATGGTATAATAACTATCTTAACATTTAAGATATGAAGAGGAAATAGAAAAATTATGAATCCTAAAATCTTTGTTGGTATTGCTATTGCAGCACTTGCAGTGATATTGGGTAGTATCCTTTTAGTAGGACCTACAATGGAAGTTTCATCTTCAGAAAATTCTTCTAATACTCAAATTCAGTTGGTCGAACCTCTAGAAATAGAATTAGAAGACATTTCAGTTTCAAAAATTTCAGAACGCACCGCAACTATTGAGATTGCTTTTAAAATTTCAAATCCTAATCCTCGTTCTGTTATAGTTCAAACAATGGATTACCAATTATTTGAAACAGGATATTCTGAAAATGAGCAAATTTCAGGTGGAGAAATTGGTAGTAGGCCTGAAGGAATGGTCGAATTTGGATCAAACTACTATACTCTTCTTGGAGAGAATTCTATTTTGCTTAGGGATAAAATAACTTTGAAAAATACTGGCAATACTCCAGAATTATGGAGTGACTTTGAGGATGGTACAAATACATGGAAAGTTTCTGGTACTGTCTATTACAATCTTAGTTCAATGACTAGTGGCCAAGAAAATCAACTCAGTTTTGAATTTACAAAATAATCTGGTATAGTATCATAATATTGGAATATTATGATATTTTGTTTTTAGAGAAAAAATATTGGCAAAGTTATAAAAGCTCGTAAAGTGGTTTTTTATCAAATGGCAGAAGCAGGTATGGCCGCATTTGGCGCAGCAGCAGGAGTCGCAATTG
>NZ_JBSWSP010000033.1:0-8814 GCF_054095825.1 Candidatus Nitrosopumilus sp. bin_68KS | reverse complement strand
ACGCCATCCAACTACACGTTCACGTAGTTCAGGAGCATTCTCTTTCCAAAGACTGATCCACATTTTGTCTTGATGACTAGGCATATCAGGCATAAAAAAATCCCCTTTAATAACTGTAAATCAAAAACATATTCCAAGCATCGCTAAACAGTTAGAAATGCTTTGAGTGAACGAATTTCACTCACTCAAAGATTTTGCTTCCGCAGAAAACTCGATAATAAAACTAGCCCCAAGTTATTAAAAAGCATTCCTCAGGAATTATTTGAGATTTTTATTGAACAGTATGAGATAATGAGAGATGAAGGCAAAAAGTACATTATTGTCATTATTTGTGGCATTGTGTATTATTTCATTTTTTCCAGATATTCATGCAGAGCCTTCAGTCGAGATAATAATGGAGAAAACCACATACACATATTGTGAAAAATTATTTTACATAATTGAAGTTTCTGAAATCACAAAAGAGTCTGCAATAATTCACATCAGAGACGAATCAGGTAAAGGTAGTAGTGCAATTCCAATTCAAATTACAAATTTGCAAACCCCAGTTCCATCACTAATTCCATTTGAAAAAGAAGTATTCCCATTAGGAAAATATTTCATAGACATTGATTATTCTGGAGTCCAAGTAACTGCAGAATTTAATTTGATTGATTCAAATTCAATATGTATTCCAGAATTAATTAAACCCATAATGGCCAACTGGTTGTCTGGAAATATTTCAGATGGGTTTCTAATGGATGCATTTGAAAAATATGTAGATAAAAAATTAGTGAATATCCCTATTGAGATTGATGAGAATAATGTTTACGATGTAACTATTCCAAATTGGGTAAAAAATGTAGGGTATTGGTGGATTGGAGACGCAATTTCTGATAAAGATCTAGGTAATACTCTAAACTATTTAATTGAGAAAAAAATTATCTCTTTTTCATCACAAAGTATTGATGAAATATGAACAAACATTCAATCATTACAGGGATTGCAATCATTGTAATTGTAATTCCATTTTCGGTTTCGGGATTAAACATTCTAGGAGCGCAGACATTAGAATATAGATGGAACAGTCCAGGTGAATTTAGTTTCTTTGGAATGTCAAATCACGGAGAGATGGAATTTTGTAACACTATTCCATTCTGGACTAGTTTTCAAGAATTTGAGGTCGGAGCATTTTATGATTCAAAACATATTGGCTCATTTGTTGTAAAACCTTTGACAATTAACCCATTATCATCACATGTTCAAGAAGGTATTTTCTCATCTGAAGAGCTTGCAGCATCTCAGCATGTCTTTATGACTTTGGATTTCGAGTTTGATGGCGGAGATATTAGACTTGATCCAAACAAGTTCATAATTTTAATTCAAACAGATACCCCCATTATTGGAATAATTCCATATTCAACTACAACTCAGATATCTGGATTTGATTTTGATAAAGTGATGAATTCAGAAAATTTGTATTGTGATTAGTTTTTACTTTTACTTGCTCTGGAGATAAGTGCTAAAATCACTCCAACAGAACCTGCAATACCAAATGCTACAAGTAAGGAAATCACCATTTGTTTACCCACACCTTGTGGAGTTGTTACAGTTGGTTTTGGAGTTGAATCAAGTACACATGCTCCATCTTTGAGAATAGTTCCAGGACCACATCGCTCATCAAGTACACATGCTCCATCTTTGAGAATAGTTCCAGGACCACACTCAACTTTTGGTATTGTTACAGTTGGTTTATCCTCAACTTTAGGTGGCGTTACAACAGGTGTCTCAATTGGGGTCTCTTCGGGTGTTTCTTCAACTGCAGGTGTTTCATCAGGTGTTTCTTCAACTGCAGGTGTTTCATCAGGTGTTTCTTCATCAGGTATTGTCACTGAACCACCAAATGTTGAACCAATGATTTCTATTTCTTCAGTTCCTGCAGGTAAATCAATACTTAGAGTTCTACTTTGAGCAGTAGTTTCAGTTTCAGTAAAAGTTGGTTCATCCCCATCAACTAAAATAATAAAATCATCATCCAACCCATCAAAAGTAGAATCAAAGAAAGAACGCTCAAATGTAATATCTAACATACCATTAGAATCTGGAACATCAACAGTAAGAATCAATGAAATAAAATCAATATCAGCCTCAATACTATCCAAAGTCATTCCAGTTGCAGTATAATCAATATCATAGGATGTACCTTCCACATCAACTGAGATTGTTTCAGCATAAACCAAAGCTGTAGAAATTATTGTAAATAGAATTAATCCAAGTGAGATTTTCAATAAAGAATTAACATTAGGGAAATGCTTTAGTCTGTCAGATTGCAATTTATCCACATTCATATTTTGCATTACGATATTTTAACCTCTAGATAGACGTTAAAAATGAAGAGCCCACAATAAATCACGTAAAAGTCAAGCTTTTTTGCTTATTTTTAAAGTTCAGGCAGGAATTATACTAGAATTGCCTAGATGACGCCACGAAGAATCTGAATAATTTTTTCAGCAATTACATTTGCTGCCAAAGATTGAGCCTCTTTTGTTTGAGCACCAATATGAGGAGTCAAGATTACGTTATCAAGTTCTGCCAATTTGTTTCCGATGGCAGGTTCTTTTTCAAAAACATCTAATGCTGCACCGCCTAGAGTTCCATTTTTGAGAGCATTGTAAAGTGCATCTTCATCAACGACACCACCGCGAGATGTATTGATAATTTTTGCAGTCTTTTTCATTGTTGACATTTTTTGTGCATCTAAAAGATGATGTGTAGAATCAAGCAGTGGGACATGTATTGAGATATAATCAGAACTTTGCAACAGAGTATTCAAATCAGCCTTCATCAATCCAACTTCTTTTGAAAACTCTTCATCGATTGGAACTACATCATATCCAATGATATTCATATTTAGTGCACGTGCAAGTCGTCCCAATCTTTTTCCGATATTACCTAAACCAATTATTCCAAGATATTTTCCTCGAAGTTCAGTTCCTTTAAGTTCTTTTTTGAGCCATTCTCCATTTCGAATTGCTCTATCACCTCTTGCTGTTTGTCTAGCAAGAGAAAGCATTAAACCCAAAACTAATTCAGCTACAGCATTCATTGCTCCTTCAACTGCATTTATTACACGAATGTTTTTTGCTTTAGCGGCAACTTGATCAACATTATCAAGTCCTACTCCAACACGTGCAATGATTTTACAATTATCTGCTTTGTCGATCATCTCTTTTGTTATAGTAGTTCTACTTCTAACAATCACAATATTGTAATTTGAAATTTTTTCTATAATTTGTTCAGGAGTAATTTCAGGCTCATAAGATACTTTGAGTCCATTATCGTCTAAAATCTTATTCAAAATAGGATCGACTTCATCACATATCAGTACTGAATCGTTAAATCCCATAATTTCAGAGGATGATCTACGGAATATAATTCATTAAGAAAAATAAAAAGAAAAAAAGATGTTAAAAGATCAAGAAGTAAGGATTTCTGCCACTACAGGAATTACTTCCCATAATGCGACATAATCGCCACTTGCTTGCATTTCAGAAGCTACTTCATCAGTGTACAAACCGTGAATGTTTAGTGCAGGATGAGCAATACTGTTCTTTCCCATTGGTGGGACAGCATCACTTGGATTGCCTAAAGCATATGCATAAGATGCTACTGGTGCTGGGATAACTCCTTTCTCAACTAGAACTGGGTTCAAGCCGAATGGGTCACCTGCTACAAAGACTGTAGCTGCGCCAGTGTAAATTGCTGCATAATCATGGTTTACTGCTGCGTATGCACCTGGTTCATCAAAAACCAAGTCAACAATCATGTTCTGTGAGCCACCGAGTAACCATGTTTCAGTTGCTGCGGATTGTACTCTGTTACCTTGAGTAACTCTGTCCAAGATTTCTCCAACAATGTGGAAGAATAGTGGTTCGTTACCGTGGTTTTCGATAAAGAGTCTCACGTGTTGATTATTTTCAACAAACAAGAGTTGTGATTGGTATTGCTTGTGTTCAATTCCATTCCATGGTTGTGCGACAAAGATGTTCTTTTTTACATCGCCATTGACGAGTAAGTTATGAGCCATGTTTGGTACATAACCGAATTGCATTCCGTTAACAACTGTTGCAGTGTTATGATGTTGGAACATTGCTCCGGCATCATAGTTGCCTTCAGGTGTTAGGTACAATTGATTGTATTGGAGTTGGAACTCTAATGCATCTGCATTATAGAACTTTCTGTCCAGTGATACTTTGCCAGCATTAACTTTTGTTTTCTCAACCATTAATTTCTTGTATCCATCAACAGGATCAACAATTGCAATTCCGTACATGCCGGAAAGGACGTGTTGGTCCATGCCAATTAGTTTGACACCAGAACAATGGTATTTGAAGACACCAGCTGCTTGTGCAATGTAACAATACTGACTTGTTTCGCCAGGATTGACAGATTCAAATGCTCCGGCAGAAATTTGTGAGGCGTGCATGTCGTTACCGTGTCCAGTAACTTCATCTGCTGGAATTGAAAGTGTCATTTTTACAACATCACCTTGTGTAACTCTTAGTGTTGGTCCTGGGACTTGTCCACTAAAGGTCATGGCGTTGTAAGTTTTTCCTCCCATAATTGGAAGTTCAACACTTTCACCAGTCAAATTAAACTCTACGACTTTTCGTCCAGAGTTTGACAAAACACCACAATCAGTTTCTGCGAATGCTTGAGGCATTACAAGCTGTAAACCGCCCATTTGATGGATTTGTTCAATTACATCGACATCCATTTTGTTGATATCAAGTGATTGTCCAGCAATCTGGGTTTGTGTGTATGTGCTTCCGAATAAGGTTGCCCCCATTACAGCTACTGCTGCAATTGTAAAGAGCATACTAACACGCTTATTCATAATGCACGATGACTAGCGATTCCTATATAATAATTCCCATTATGCTCATGTGAAAATATGAAGTTTTCAGAAAAAGAATGAATAATGGGTAAAAATGAAGTATAGTCAGCATGAAATTTAGACTAGATCAAGATTCACTTGGAAAAGTCAAAATCCCATCTGACGCTTACTATGGAGCATTTACAGGAAGAGCAATCAAGCAATACCATGTAACGGGGAACAAATGCCATGAGAGTTTGATAAAGTCGTTTGTAATGATAAAACGTTCTGCGGCAGTTGCAAACATGAAGACCAAAGCCATAGATGCAAAGCGAGGAAGAGCTATAGTTTCAGCATGTGATAAAATTCTGTCTGGAAAGTACGTAGATCAATTTGTAGTAGATATGATCAATTCCGGTGCAGGCACTGCATTTAACATGAATTCTAATGAAGTCATTGCAAATGTAGCATTAGAAGTATTACACAAGAAGAAAGGACAGTATGAGTTTCTCCATCCAAATGATCATGTAAATATGTCACAGTCCAGTAATGATACTTATCCTACTGCAATGCATGTTGCAATTTTGATGAATCTAAAAGAAACAATTCCAGCAATTGATATTTTAATAAAATCATTATCAAAAAAAGCAAAACAATTTTCATCATTTAAGAAAATTGGTAGAACGCACCTAATGGATGCATTACCAGTAACATTGGGAAGTGAATTTGGAGCATATGTAACATCAATTACCAAAGCAAGAAATGAAATTGCCTCATCACAAAAAGAATTACAAAATGTTGCTTTAGGTGGAACAGCTGTTGGTTCAGGTGCAAATACCCCCAAAGGATATAGAAAGATTGCAATATCAGAACTTTCAAAAATTTCAAAACTTGCGTTAAAACCTGAAAAAGATATGCAGCATAGTTTACAAAGTAAATTTGCTGTTGCAAATGCATCAAGTACTCTAAGAAACTTGGCTTTAGAAATAGGAAAACTTGCAAATGACATTAGACTAATGGCATCAGGTCCTATTGCAGGATTAGCAGAACTTGGAATTCCTGCAGTTCACGCAGGCTCATCAATTATGCCTGGAAAAGTCAATCCATCTTTGGCCGAATGCATGAATATGATTTGCTTTAACATAATAGGAAATGATACCTCAGTATCTTATGCTGCACAAAGTGGTCAGTTTGAGCTGAATGTCATGTTACCTGGAATGCTAAAATGCATGTTAGAGTCAACAGATATGCTCAAAAATTTCTTGCCAATATTTTCTGCAAATCTAATTGACGGGCTTACAGCAAATAAAGAAAAACTTCGTGCAGATATTGAAAATAGTCCAGTAATAGTTACATTGCTAACTCCAAAGATAGGATATCTAAAATCTGCAGAACTTTTCAAAGAATCACTAAAAACAGGAAAAACTATCAGAGAACTTGTTGTTTCAAAGAAATTAATGAGTAACAAAGAGATTGATTCTCTTTTCGGATAGAATATGGCAAAAATTTTTGTAGAAGCTTACGGATGTTCTGCAAGCTTTGGCGACTCTGAAATGATTTCAGGATTGATTCAAAATGGGGGACATACGCTAGTAGAGAATTCATCAGAATCAGATCTCAACATAGTAGTAACATGTTCTGTCAAGGACTCTACGGCAAATAAAATGATGTACAGAATAAAATCATTAAAATCAAAACCACTAATTGTTGCAGGATGCCTTCCAAAAGCAGAGCAATCCAGTGTAGAAAAATTTGCAGATAAAGCCAGTCTTTTAGGACCAAATTCGCTTGGTAAAACTCTTCAGATCATTAATTCAACACTAAATGGAAGAAAACAAATTGCATTAGAAGATTCAGATATTTCCAAAGTTGGACTTCCCAAAGTCAGACTAAATCCTACAGTAGGAATTGTAGAAATTGCAAGTGGATGTATGAGTGAATGTACATTTTGTCAAACCAAATTATCAAAAGGGGATCTTTCAAGCTACAGACTTGGTGACATTGTAAGACAAGTCCAAACAGAAATCAAAGAAGGATGTAAAGAAGTATGGTTAACATCTACAGATAATGGATGTTATGGATTTGATATTGGAACAGATTTACCATCGTTAGTTAACGCAGTTGTAGAAATTCCAGAGGATTTCAGGGTAAGAGTGGGAATGATGAATCCTATGTACATGCCAAGAATCAAAGATAAATTAATTGAATCTTATGATAATGACAAAGTCTTCAAATTCCTACACATCCCAGTTCAAAGTGGAAGCGATAAAGTACTGCACGATATGAAAAGAGGTCACACTGCAGGAACTTTTAGAGAAATAGTAAAAAAAGCAAGAGAGAGATTTAATCAATTTACAATTTCAACTGATATCATAGTTGGATTCCCTTCAGAAACCGAAGAAGATTTTCAGAAAACTGTATCTATGCTGGATGAAACAAAACCAGATACCATAAATCTATCCAGATATAGCGCCAGACCAGGTACAGATGCAGCAGAATTAAAACAATTAGATGCAGCAGAAGCTAAACGAAGAAGTAAGATAATTTTTGAGCAGATCAGTAAATTATCAATAGAATCCAACAGAAAGTGGATCGGTTGGAAAGGCAAGGTACTATTTGATGAAATGACAGATGAGGGGATCAAGGGAAGAAACTTTGCTTACAAGCCTGTATCAGTTGTTGACCAAGTGGCAATTGGTGAAGCCCACATTGTTGAAATCACTGATGCTACTGTAAAGAGACTTGTTGGAAAGATCGCAAGCTAAATTTTTTAGATCTAAAATTTGATTAAAAAAACGTAAGAAGGTTTTTTATGTAAATCAGAAAATAAGATCAGAATGAGTTTTCAAGTAAAAGAACCAATTTTAGTAATAGGCCTTGGAGGCGTAGGCTCAAAATTAGCAATTAAAGCAAAAAATTCTCTTAATTCAGATTGTTTACTAATTAGTAATGATGAAAAAGATTTCTCTTCAGGAAATCAATCAATTCATATTTCTACAAATGGTGTTGTAAATCCATCTGTTCAATTAATCAGAGGCTCAACTTACAATGTATCAGATGAAATAAAATCAAAGATTGAAGGATATTCTACAGTTATTCTAATGAGTAATTTAGCAGGCAAAGCAGGCTCAGCCATTGCTCCAGTAGTCTCTGAAATGTGTAAAGACCAAGGACTAGTTTCATTTGCAATTATGCCTTTCAAATATGAAAAAGATAGAATTTTCAATTCAGGTGTATCTCTAAAAAGAATTAGAGAGAATTCAAAATGTACAGTGGTATTAGATAATGATTCATTACTTGATAGCAATCCAGATTTGAGCCCAAAAACATGCTATGACATTGCAAATTCTGCAATTATGCATGTTGTAGAATCACTTGGAACTTCTGAGATATCTAATGAAACAAACATCCTCACAACAAGTAAAGATGGACAACATATTGAAGATTCTCTAAGAGATTCACTAAAAATGCTATATGGTAATGCACCACCAAATTCTATCAAACGCTCAATGTTGTATGTGGTTGGAGGCAGTAACATTCCAGTAGGAGTAATAAATTCGATTACAAACATTACAAGCGGAATTCTAAATGATAGTAATTCACAGATAGACATGAGCTCAACTTCTGATGAGTCAAAAGTTGTAATGTTATCATCAATACAAGGAATGACAAAATTTGACAACTATGATCCTCTCGGAATGATTCCACAGGAAGACACACTTGATTGGTCTACACCAGATTGCAGTATTGATTGCAAATTAGATTTGTATCAATTAGAATAGGTAATTTTTTAAAATTTATAATTTTTTAGAGTTTAATCTTTCTTTGGTGCTTCTTTAGCTGGTTCTTCTTTCTTTGGTGCTTCTTTAGCTGGTTCTTCTTTCTTTGGTGCTTCTTCTTTCTTTGGTGCTTCTTTAGCTCTGTCTCTTATACACATCTCCGAGCCCACGAGACAGTTT
>NZ_JBSWSP010000032.1:0-8976 GCF_054095825.1 Candidatus Nitrosopumilus sp. bin_68KS | reverse complement strand
CAAAACCAGCTGAGACAAAGCCAGCAGAAACAAAACCTGCTGAAGTCAAACCCGCAGAAACAAAACCATCTCCAGCAAAACCAGCTGAAAAGCCTGCTCCAACTACCAAACCTAAAGGTGTTCTACCAAAGGGTATGGAATCAAAACCTGCAGAAGCTCCTAAACCACAGGATGCACCAAAACCAGCTGAAACAACATCACAACCTCCAGCAACAGTACAAGAGGCTTTAGAGAATGCATACTATACTGCTCCAATGACATCATTTCATGATTACAGAGCAAAAGTAACAGGTTATTCTCCAGCATCTAACAGATACTTTGTTAGACTACATGCCCCTGTAGGAAAAGTTCCAACAAGAAACTGGAATGATCAAAAAGCAACAGTTACTGGTTACACAGCACCATCAAACCAATACTTTGCAACAAGACAAAGAATGGCATTCCATCCAGCTGACAAAAGATTTGGATCATTTAGTGGTGTTAACATGAGTGTTGAAGGCGTTGTAGCACAAGCACAACAAGCACCAACTCCAGAGCCACCAAAACCAGCTAAAGGTAAACTCCCAAAAGGACTGGAGCAAGCACAACAAGCACCTCCACAACAACAAACCAATTATGGTGGAAATGAAGGCAAATCACGACAAGAACAACTTGAAGAATATGAACAAGATTACTTGCAAAGAATTGAACAAGAAAGAATTGATCAAGAGAAAGCATACCAAGAATCACTTGCAGCTGAAGCAAGAGCCGCAGCTGAAGCAAGCTCTGCATCTAGTAAAAAAGGTGGTGCATTACCAAAAGGTTTTGAACAAAAACCAGAACCTGAAGCACCAAAATCTTCTAGAGGCACACTTCCAAAAGGTTTCTAATCTTTCTACAACTTTTTCTTTTACTTATTTTTTAATTTAAGAAATCATCTAAAACTTGTTTTGAATGTCCTGCAGGTTTTACTTTGGGATATATTTTAAAAATTTTCCCTTTCTCATCTACAAGAAAAGTACTTCTTGCAACCCCCATGTATTCTCTTCCCATGAATTTTTTCTTTCCCCAAACACCAAACATCTTTGAGACTTCTTTATCTACATCAGCTAATAATGGATATTTTATTCCCATTTTGTCACAGAATTTTTTATGCGAGTCTACATCATCTGGACTAATTCCAATAATTTCAATTCCTGCCTTTTGAAATTTTTTATAGTCTCTTGAAAATTCATCGGCCTCAGTAGTACACCCTGGAGTGAAATCTTTTGGGTAAAAGTAAATGGCATGTTTTTTCCCTTTAAAATCCGAAGATTTCACTTTATTTCCATTTGAATCATTTACCTCAAATTTTGGTACTGGGTCGCCTTCAGAAATCATACATTTACAAATCGATTTATCCATAATTAATTACTTTTTGACAAGATAAGATCAGGATTACGTTCCGAATGTTTTATATGGTAACTCGAGTGGTTTTTGCTTGATGGTTAATCCAAGAGCATATCTTGCAGAAGCAATTGCAACATATGGTTTAGTGTTCTTTGGCCCTCTTTCAGTAATTTTAGCAGTTTCTGCATTTGGCGAAGAATTAACAACACAATCTGTTTTGTTTATCTCTCTTGGACACGGAGGTGCCATTGCTTTGATGGTTTATGCATTTGGACATGTATCTGGTGCTCACATTAATCCTGCAGTTACTATTCCTATGATGATTACAAGAAAAATTGGAATTATAGATGGCATTGGATATATTATTTCACAATTAATCGGCGCTGTAGCCGCAGCTGCAACACTTATGGCAATATTGCCTGAACTTGGCGCAAAAGTAAACTTTGGAACTCAAGGAGGCCCAAGTGATTTAATCAACAACAGCATTGGCTCTGGATTTGCACTAGAGGCAATTTTGACATTCTTCCTAGTTACAGTAATCTTTATGGTTGCAGTTCACAAAAAAGCAACTCCTGGAATTCAAGGACTTGCTATTGGTGGAATGGTTTTTCTAATTCACCTAGTTGCTGTACCATTAACAGGTGCATCAGTTAATCCTGCAAGAACATTTGGCCCTGCTTTAATTTCTGGATTCTGGGAATTCCATTGGTTATACTGGGCAGCACCAATATTGGGTGGAATCATTGCTGGTTTGATAATGAACTATGTCTTTACCAAACCTGCAGAAAAAGAAGCATAATCCTAACATTTTTAAAAATTTGAACTTTGATTTTTCTATATGACTTCTGCTCAAGATGTTTCTCGAATGTTTGTGACTGAATCAGAAAAACTTCAAAATTTGATAAACACTGCTGAAACCAAATCTAACTTGTCAATACATGAAATTATTGAGACATATTATCAGGTCATAAATGTGTCCTCTATGATTACCATGATTAAAGCACAGACTAATTCTGAGAATAGTTTGTTACTTGATAAAATTCAAAATACTGAATCAATTATTTCTAAAAAATTTAACTCTGATGTTCACCCAAAGATTACACAACAACTTGTATCATCAATCCAAGAAACTACAAAAAACTTACAATCTGGAAATTCTGGTGAAAAATCAAAAGAGCAAATAGAATCTGATGCTAAATCATTTGAAGAACTACGTCAAAAAATGAGTACTAAAGAATTTGTTGAACAATATGAAAAAGGACTCTCAAATGATTAAAGACATTGCAAAGAATTTAGTTGAATTAAAAAAAGAATTTGCAACAATCTATGATGGCACTAGTCAGATTCAAGAAGTAATTCCAAAATCAAAATCTAATCTATTTCCAATAAAAGAAAGTGATTTACAATTGTTGCATGAGTTTGCAACAAGGAATCCTATCTATTATGATTCATTTGAGAAAAAAATTGGTCAAACAGATTGTATTGTTTATGAAGGTGACATTAACAAATATTGGCTAAATAGCATTCAACATTCTTCAAGTAGAGCTCCGTTTTCTCCTACTTGGATAATGTCTGGTTATGTTGGAGCATTACTTGCAAAAGATCTTGGATACTCTGAAATAATTGATATTGGATCCGGTGATGGAAGAATTGCATTTTGCGCCAAAGTTTTGAATTTAGAATCTTACAGCATAGAAATTGATGATATGCTAGTTGAATTACAAAAACCTCTTACTACAATACTTGATTTTCATCCTTATTGTGCTGATGCCATAATGTTTGATTATTCTTCTCTTGCTCTGAAAAAACCAATATTTTTCATTGGTGGTTTAGCACAGATGGGCGGTGTTGCTTTGGCATCTGGTGTCTTAGAAAAAATTCTCTCAACTTCTAATTTGAAAAATAATACTGGATGGGTTTTTGCAGGAACTTATTCTAAAAAATATACTCCAGATCCAAAAAATAATGCTGGTTGGGGTACATTAATTGAAAAAAATGATCTGACTTCTGTTCAAACAATTTCTTTACCTACTGCTTGGACTTTTCATGAAACTGATGAAACTCCATACATTTTTGCTCAACCACTTTGAGAAATAGCAATCCAAATTAAGCGTAAAACTCTCAATTTTTTTGGACTCGTTGCATAGCTTGGATAGTGCGATTGCTTGCGGAGCAATAGGTCGCCGGTTCGAATCCGGTCGGGTCCGCTTTTCTCACGTTCTTTTTAAGTTCCAGCATGCAAGTCATTTGGTATACTGGCAGAAACAGCTCTAGACATTTGTTTACAGTAGTTTATACCATTTCTGGATTTTTAAGGACTGTCAAAAAATGTGGAACTCTACAGATTCAAATCCGTTTGGATTGATACTCAAAAAAGGCATACCACAAATCATAGGCTATTATGATATAACTGTCAATATTATTTCTATCATGCAAAGTCTAACGACAAAACCAAGGCAACCTGAGCCTTCAACAATTCTGGCAGAATCACCAGTACAAGAAAGGGAAAAAATTCGTCCAATAATATTATCTAGAGAAAATACATGTGCAATGGATGTGGTAGGATTATCTTGGATATTTTTGAAGGATGATTATTCTTGATTAATAACATGTTTGTACCTAGTCCAAAATGAATAAATTTAATAGATTTCCCAAAAAAGATTGATCATGAATAAATCTATTTTCTTAATTGCTGTAATTGCATCATTAACTATTCTTGTCTTACAAGTACCATCTGATGTATATGCTGATGTTCTTTCTCCCAAAAAACAAACCACTTTTGGCATAACTGCAGAAGATGTTATTTGTGAAAGTGGAAAATTCAAAGTTTTCAAAGATAGGACAAATACTGTATCTTGTGTGAATGTTGATACCGTATCAAAACTTGTTTCGCTTGGATGGGCAAAACCAGTGGATATGACTAAATTAAATGATGTACAAACAAACTTGGCTTTATCTGCAGGAACTATAAACCAATTAATCCTAACCCCAATATCCTCTGATTTTGGAAAACAAATCTCTAAAGTCTCCATAAGCAGTTATGATTTCGTATTTGATGTGTGTGCTTCTTCTAAAACAATTGTATCGCCATCTATTCTTGTTCGCTCAGATAGCGAGACAATTCACTATGAGATACCTGAAACTGTATCCCCAAATTCATGCGTGACAAGTGCTTTAACAATCAAAGCTTCAAACCCTAATTCTATTAGCGCAACACTTCAAAACAAAGGCGATATCTCTCAAACAATTTTAACACTCTCAGAAAAAGTAGAATCCCTCAAACTACAACTTCAAGATGCCAAAAAGGCATTTGGAAAAGAAAACACTGAAGATAACCAATCTATCAGTTCAAAAATTATTGATTTAAGAAAACAGCTAAATGATGCAAGAGAAGATCTTCAGAGAATATACTTTATACTTTACACTCCTGAAAAATCCAAAGACATTCCCCAGAAATTATCCTTTTTAGGACATCCTATTGAAGGTGAGACTGCAACCAAAATATCTGCTAGTCCATCAGTGGCTTCTCCAAATACATATGATGTATTTTTTGAAGCATGTGCTGGAATGAAACAAGTTAGATTGCCTGTGATAACTTTGTCATCAGATTTTGAAACTATTCATGTAAGATTGGGTGATAAAATATCTCCAAATACATGTCAACTTAGTTCAGGAAAAATCATTGCAACTGATCCTGAAAGTATTACTGTAAACCCTTCTGGAAACTCTGATTCTTCCACAAAAGCCGATGAACTTGAAATAAAGATTAATGATCTATTACAGCAACTCACTGCTGAAAAAACTCTTCTCAAAACACTCATTCATAACCCTCAAAGACCTGCAGACTTTGATGAGCAATTATCTTCTCATGTGGAGAACATTTCTAAATTAAGAAATGATGTAATTATTACAAAAGGTGAATTTAGTAGAATTCTCTATCAAACCTACAAATAATTTTGATTTTTGGGAAATTTTTTATGATCTATTTTATATTTGAAACTACGATAGAATCTCACAAACACGAATCCGGTCGGATCCGTATACCTCGTACTCTTTAATTTGAATTATCTCTGAAAGTGAATACTCAGAGTAAACCTTAATGCATATCATGATAAATTTGAATATATTGGTTTGTTTCCGATGTGATGGAAAAGGTCAGTACAAAAATGAATTTGGTCTAATGGAAAAATGCGAATCCTGTCAACAAAGGGATATGACTTTTGAAAAAATTGATGCTGAGCCAGATTTAGATGAAGAAGGATTATGAGAAAAAGATTACATCAATTAAAGTTGCGATAAAAAGTCAAATGTAGCAATATTGAAAAATTATTGTGAAATCACAGCATATTATCATTTTATTAATAATTTCTCAGATATTCATTATTTCTGCAAGTTTTGGTTCATTATATCTAGTAGAAATTCAAGAAGTAAATTCTGTTAATCATGTCAACCTTGCAGGGAAAAACAGAATGTATGCTGCTTTAGCCTTACATGAAATTGATAAATTTGATGATGGAATTACTACCAAAGCAAAACTTTACAAAGTTTTTGATGACTATTCACAGAATATCTTTCTTTTAAAAAATGGTGGTATTTTTTTGGGTAACTCCATCAAACCACTTTCAGATCAATATCTTCCAGATTTGTTAGTGATAGAAGAGAGATTTTTCGAATTACAGCTGATAATTCATAATCTTCAAGGATTAAGTGGATCGCTTACTAGTAAAGACCTACTTGAAATTGAACAAATAGAATCTGAGTTACTTGGTGTAACTGATTCACTAACCGAAAATCTTACAATTGATGCTAACAAAGCAATAAAACAAAAAGAGATTTTGGGTATAGTTTTACCAATAGTTAATGCTTTAGTGTACGTTGTAACAATTTATGTTATATTTCAAACATTAAAAAAAGAAAATAAAAAAATTCAAAAATTAGAAAAACTTTATGCTGTTGGCCAAATGGCTTCAAGATTAGCTCATGATTTAAAAAATCCTCTTAGTGTGATCAAATCTAGTCTTGATATGCTAGAACTAAAATCAACTGAAAAAGATGATTTGTCACAATCAACATATGCTAGAATGAAAGGATCTGTTAAAGAAATTTTCAATATCATAGATGATGTATTAGAATTTGCAAGAACTAAAGAATTGAATATGTCTAAATCATCCATCTTGAATATTCTAAATCAATCTGTTTCAAGTTTTAATTTTCCAAATGCTGTAACTATTGAATTACCACAAAATGATGTCAAGATAAAATGTGATTCCATTAAATTACAATCTGTTTTTGTGAATTTATTCGTTAATGCAATGTATGCCATGAATAATAATGGAAAAATATCTGTAAAAATTAATGAAACTAGCACATGGGTGAAGATTTCCATCATTGATTCTGGTCCTGGTATTCCAAAAGATATTTTACCTCATGTCTTTGAACCTTTATTCACATCAAAGCCAACAGGAACTGGATTAGGGTTGGGAATTTGTAAAAATATCATAGAACAACACAAAGGAAAGATTTCAGTTTCAAACAACCCTACAACCTTTACTATTGAATTTCCAAAGTCAGCTTAGAGTAAACACACACTATACTATACAAGACAAATTGAAACAATTCTTGTGAAAAAAGTTTATTTTTTTGAGTCTGAACCCGTACCGCAAGTATGGGAAAAACTAGTTGAAACTTTAGATGGCCAGACTATCTCAAATTCTTCATGGCAGTTACAAAAATAATTGTAAAAAATTGTGATTACACCTATAATTTTTAGTAGTTTTTATTCTAGTTTGTAACTGTAAATTCTTCATATTTACATTCTATATTGGATTTTGAATTTTGTGTTAAATGCTCAAAGTACAATTCTATCATATCTAATCCTGACACTATTCTTGGTGCATTATCTCTTACAAACTCAATTTTGTCTGAATTTGTTTTTGGGGGGCTGTTCAAATAGTTTTCAAATGCCTGTCTACCGTTATAGTCTACAAATGCCATTCGTGCACTAAAATCAGTTCTTTCTAAAACAAGCGTGTCACCACCTACAACTGCTGTGTGATATGGATGCTGAATTAATGATTCGGAGAATTTCTGTGAAGTTGGAATGTTTGACCTTTGAAACTCTTTTTTAAATTGATTAAAATCTGCAAGAAGATAAAATGTTGCTTGTGGTTTTGTAGATTTAATTCCTGAAATATGTTTTAAACCATGGTATGTGTATTCTCCCATAATTTCATGAATCTTTCTTGTAATGTTGAGATATTCATCCATCTCTTTACTAAATCGAAATCCTTCTACTGCAGCATGCTGAATTGGTGTTGATACTGAAGTGTACTCTGTGGCTTGAATTTTTTTGAATTGATTTCTTACATCTTCTGCATATTCTGGGAAAATTACATATCCTATTCTATATCCTCCTGCCGAATGTGATTTTGATAAACCATTTGTCACAAATGTTCCTTCAGGGTAAATTTTTCCCATGGTTACAAATTTTGAAAAATCATATGTTGTTTGTGCATAAATTTCATCTGAAATTACTATGATATTTTGTTCTCTACATACTTCGGCAATTTTTTCTAATTCTAATTTATCATACAAAAGACCTGTTGGATTATTTGGATTATTTAGTATGAGAATTTTTTGTCTATCTTGCAATCGAAGTGATAACTTCTTCAAGTCATGTGGGTTGATCTTTTTATTTGTTCCTGTTGGCAACATGTGATAATTTTTCTTTAAGAATCTAATTTGTGGAAGATACCCCAACCATGCTGGTGTTGGTAAAATTACTGTACCATGGAGTATTTCTAAAAGATTGAATAGTATTTCTTTTGTTCCAGGGCCAACATAGATTCGTTTTGGATCAACATCTACATGAAAATAATGCTTACTGTATTCTGAAATGGCATTACATAATTCATTAATCCCTTGAATAGGGGCATATGCTCCTTTGTTTACATTTTTGATTAATGCTTTTTGAATTTGAATTGGCACATGAAATGGTGATTGCCCAAATGCAAAACCATAAAATCCAAAACTACATTCGGGACTAGGACAATCAGAATGAAATTCTTGCAAAAATGTATTTAATTTGAGATTCTCAGGCATCTCAATGTCTTGCACTTGTTGGTCGATTACAAATTTCAACTATTTTTGATATTTTTTTTATTTGACTAAAGCACATGTGTGATTGAAATGAACAAGGGGGCATAATTACGAATATTTTTTCATTTTAGATGCCATTAAAAAATAAGAATTGAATCTTTTTATGAGTAATCCTTCAACTAGAAACATGGAAATAAAATCAGAAAAATCGATTAAAGAATATCTAAAGACATTATCTGATGATGTGATTATCAAATATTATCTTGATGTGGAGTATAGCCCATTCCCTGTTTTAATTATTGAAGAATATACCAGACGATTCAAACGTAAAACTAAAGATGAGATAATCAAGGATCTAAAAAAACAAGCACACCATGCAAAGAAAAAAACCCAAGAATTCGGTAAGATGGCAAAAAAGCACCAGTTTGTAGATGATGTGACTAAACAAAAATCTGAAGAAATCTTCAATCAGGCAAAGAAAAAAGGATATGAAATTAGCGAAAAAATTGC
>NZ_JBSWSP010000025.1:0-9856 GCF_054095825.1 Candidatus Nitrosopumilus sp. bin_68KS | reverse complement strand
TAAAACAAGAAAAACTTGTAACTATAGGTGAACTATCTGCAAGATTGGCTCATGATATACGAAATCCACTTTCAATTATTCAAGTGTCTCTTGAAAATTTAAAACTAATGTCAAAAGATACAAAAATCGACCAAAAACATTTTGATAGAGTGGAGCGTGCAATAAGTAGAATCTCTCATCAAATTGAAGATGTTTTAGGTTATATTAGAAACGAACCTATGCAAATTGGAAAAACTCTAATTTCTGAAATTATTGCTGATGCCTTAGATTCAATTAATCTTCCAGATAGAATATATTTTGAAATTTCAAAAAATGATTTTGAATTTTATTGTGATAAAAAACGACTTGCCGTAGCTCTTACTAATCTAATTATTAATGGAATTCAAGCCATTGATGGAAAAGGTGAAATAAAAATAGATTGTGAAGAAACTGAAAGTGATGTTGTTATTTCTATTCAAGATTCAGGAAAAGGAATTCCTAGTGATATGAAAGAACATATTTTTGAACCTTTATTCACCACAAAACAACAAGGTACTGGACTTGGTTTGGCAAGTGTGGCCTCTATTGTCCGAGGTCATAATGGTATCATTACTGTAACTTCTTCACCAACAATATTTACAATAACTCTTCCAAAAAATCCTCCCTTAGAAGACTCAGGCTGATTTTGAAAATCTAATTTCTAAACTAAATTATAATAAACAATATCTCATATTGCCTTTTTTTAAGATCTAGTATGCGTAATTAAAAATTACATGATTCTTTGATATTTATTGAAATAATTATAATATATTCTTAAATATAATAATTACGTATACAATATATGCAAAAACGTGTAAATTCTAAACCATAATTTGCGCGGCCCTGCGAAAAAGACATGTTATCTTCGCAAAAGCGTTGCGGGTGAGGAGAATGCTTTTCATCCTATACAGGGTCGCGCCTTTTACCCATTTTACCTGATTTTTTGAATTTTCTTTTTTAATTCACTTGAATTTTTCCACCAAGACGATTCATCTCTTCTATAAAATTCGGAAATGAGACATTTACTGATTCTGGATCTGATACTGTGCAATTCCCTATATGCATTCCAGCAATACAAAAAGACATGAATAATCTGTGATCATTTTCGGAATTTAGTGTTGCTCCTTTCAAATTATCTGAGGGCTCTAAGATTAATCCATCATCTTTTTCTTCAATTTTAATTCCTAGTTTGACAAGTTCTCTTGCTATTATTGCAATTCTGTCTGTTTCTTTTAGTCTTGCATGTTTTACATTTACTATTTCAATTGGTGTTGATGATTTTAATGCTAAAATTGCAAGTGGTGGAAGAAGATCTGGTGAATTACTCAAATCAAATTTTCCTCCGGATAGTTTTTCAGGTGATTTGATTTTAATTTCTTCTTCATTGATTATGATGGTAACTCCTAATTGTTCTAGAATATCTATAAAAACTTCATCTCCTTGTGGCAAATTTCCAATGTTCCCTTTAATTGTAATTTCATCCCCATTGAGAACAGTTGATGAAAGAAGTAATGCTAGGCTAGAAAAATCAATTGGAACAGTAAATGTTGCCCCTTTGTATATTTGTGGTGTGATGTTGTATCTTTTGTATGGGATTAATGTTTGAACTGACACTCCAAACTTTCTCATCGTAGCTATTGTCGCATCAAGATATGGTTTTGAAACTAAATTTCCTTCAATTGTAAGATTGATTCCTTTTTCAGTTAGTGGTGCACTGATTAACAATGCTGAAATAAATTGACTAGAAAAATTTCCTGGAATTTTTACATCTCCTCCCGAAATTCTTCCTTTAATTTTGATTGGTGGTTTTCCATCAGTTGAGATACACTGTGCACCAATACTTGATAATGCATCTAGTAAAGGCTGCATGGGTCTTTTTTGTAAACTAGAATCCCCTGTTAGTGTTATCTCTTCTGCAAATAGGCTGGCAATACCTGATGCAATTCTGATAGTTGTCCCTGAATTTTCGGTATTGATCTCAGGCACGATTTTATCAAACTTTATAGGGTTTTTTACAATTATTGATGAATCCTCAATTTCCATTTCAGCTCCAAATTTTTTACATGCGTCAATTGTTGCAGCAGTATCTGCTGAGAGTAAAATATTTTCTACTTTACTGTTATTTCCCGCAAGTGATGCAAGAAAGATGGCTCTATGAGTATAGCTTTTGTTGGCAGGGCAAACTATTTGCCCTGAAATTTTTGACTTTTCAACTCTACAGTTCATGAGATTCTGCCTTTTTGTTATTTACTTTAGAAACAATTACTCTTCCTTCAAGAGCAGAGAATACTTTTTTAATATTTGACTCATTTTCTTTTTTTACAATTACTGCAATTGCAGGTCCATTTCCAGAAACTGAAGCTGCAATTGCTCCTTTCTCAATCAAACTTGTAATGATTTTAGGATCTGAATTAAGAATTGATGCTGTAGCTAAACCATTAATTATCATTGCTTCCCAATAATTTGCCTTTCTTGCCAATTCCCATGCGTTTTCAAATACTGTTGATAGTACTTTGAGATTTTTTAAATCCCCGCGTTTCCTATTTTTTGGAATAAATATCACTACAATCAAATTAGTGGGCCCTTTTTCAAAATGTATTCTTTTTTTCTTTGCATTGTCCGTCACATTAAATCCTCCATAGTAACATGAGCAAGCATCATCATATGCTCCAGTAATGCTCACTTTAGATTCAATTGATGCGTCAACTCCTGCAATCAAAATTTGTTGATCTGTGAATTTAGGTTTGAATATCTTTGCACATGCAAGTGCAACTGCTGATGAAATTGCACTAGAACTCTTTAATCCATACCCTGTTGGGATTTCCGAATCCAGTCTAACTGAAATTTTATTTTGTTCCAAATCTTTCTTTGAGACAATCTTCTCAATTGTTTTATTGATTAATCTTGAACTGAGAGTTTTATTATCTGATTCTATGGTGATTCCTTTACCTGGACTGGTCTCAATTGTTGCCTCTACTGTTAATTCTATTCCTAAAGTTGCCCCTTTTTGATTTGCAATAGCATTAACTAATGATATTGCTCCGTGGACTGTAGCCTTTGCTTTTGCCATCAAAATCCTCCTAACAATGCTTTTTTCATGGCATTATAAGGTGCTTCCATCCCATGCCATATCTCAAAGGCTCTCACTGCTTGACCTAATAGCATTTCATAACCGAAAATAATTACTGCATTTTTTGCTTTTGCTTTTTTTATAAAATCTGTATTCATTGGCATGTAAACAATATCGTATACTATTGTTTTATCACTGATGTCTTTCAAAGAAATTGGACTTGGCTCATTTTTTAGCCCCACTGAAGTTGCATTTACTATAATGTCATAATTTTTTGAAGATTCATTTACATCTTCAATTTTCATGGCATTTGCATCAAGCCCTATCGTTTTTGCAAATTCTGATAGATTAATTGCATTTTGCAAAGTCCTGTTTGCAATTGTGATGGACTTGGCTTTTTCTTTTGCAAATCCTGCAACAATTGCTCTTGCGGCACCTCCTGCACCAAGAAGAAGTACTTTGGTATCTTCTATGTTTAATTTCTTTTTCTTGAATGGTTCTAGAAAACCATCCATGTCTGTGTTGTAACCTTTGAGAACTCCGTCTTTGTTTGTGACAGTATTTACTGCTCCAATTAAACTACAAGACTCATCTGTTTTGTCCAAATATTTCATCATCTCTAGTTTATGTGGAATAGTAATATTGAATCCGTCTATCTTTATTTTTTTGAGTCCCTCAATCCCTACTTCTAACTCTCCAGTTGGAATTCTATATGCAATGTATGAAGCATCTAAATTTAATTCTCTAAATGCAGCACTGTGAATATTTGGTGATAATGAATGATCAATTGGATCTCCAATTACCGCAAATGATTTCCCCATCTTATTTTTCTCACTAGTATGATTGATTTAAACTCTCAACTGATAATTATTTTAGATTTGTAATTTTTTTTACTTCATCAACACTAAATTGACCTGGTGCTACTGCTTTTCCTAAAGAGACGTATGTGTATGGGCTTCCCAAATATAGGCACAAAATCCTTGAAATTCTGCCCATATCCCCCATTGCAAATGATATCAAGTTATTCTTGCCTTTTTTGCTATACAACTCTAGCATTCTCGTTGCATCATCTGTTGAATTTGCTGTACTTACAATTTTAACATTGTTTGAAAACTTGGACATTTGATCAACCTTCTTTTTTAATTCTGCAGAATTTGGAGTTTTTTTAAAATCATGCCATGAAACAAGTAATTCTGTTTTTGTTGATTTGAGATATTTTATTAATCCTAAATTTTTCTTTAATGTATTAAATTCTACATCTAACAAAAATGGATTATATTCTGCAATCAGTTTAAGAATTGCTATTCTTTCTTTTTCATTTCCTGAAAATTTCCCTCCCTCTGTTTTTGGTCTTAGTGTACATACAATTCTAGTCATGTCTTTTTTGATTAATTCTAATGATTCTGGAATTTGATCAATTTTTAAAAAATCAAACCTCACTTCAACAAAATCTGATTTCTTTAATGCAATTTTTAATGTCTGTTTAATTTTATTTGGTGTTTTTTCAGCAATTGATACACAAGTTTTGTATTTCATTTTTCAAGAATATATTCATCGGATACTTCCATTCCAAAATGTCTGCCTGTTGCAGGCTTTGAATGGACCATAACTGTGTCACCTTTTTTAAGATGTGTTACTGAGACTAGTTGTCCGTTTGGTTTTACAAATCGAATTGTCTCGGCATCTTGAGCTATTATTCCTCCAATTTCCCCTCCTGCAGAAGCTTTGATCATCAACATTGGTCTTCTTTCTATTTTAGATCTTCCTACAGTTGCTCTTCTTGCCTTTCCTTTTGAATTTAGAATTAAAACTTCTGAACCTGTCTCGACTTCTGAAAGATAGTTTGTTGTTCCATCTGGTGATAATGTATAACAGTGAACTGCACCTGCATTAACTCTAAATGGTCTAGGGGAAGTAAATGATGATCCTACTGATTCATTATGTACAAGAAACAAAAAGTTTGATCTGCTTCCAATTAACATACCTTCACCTTTGTGAAGCATAGATGCAGTATCTACACATACTCGTTCGCCATCTCCTACTTCTTTAATCTCAATAATCTTTGCTGGCTTCATATCGAAACTTCTTGTTCCTAGGTATAGCATTGCTTCTCTTACCTCGTTAATTGAATCTGTATTGAAAATAACCCCATCTACACCTACCTCTAAAATTGAGAACATCTTTCTTACTTCCTCAGGAGTTTTTGCAATTGCAAAAATCTGTGTGTGTATTTTATGGAGTTTTGCTATGATGTTTTCTAAAGGAATTATTTTCCAATCCTTTACTTCTACAATGACAAAGTCTAATCCCTTCTTTGCTACAGTAAGAATATGTTCAATATCTGAATTTGACAATACTTGAAACTTCATTCCTACTTTCTTCCCTTTCGGCTTTACCATTCCTTCTTTTTCAAGAACTACAAAATCTGATGCATTTGAAGGGTAAACTATTTTATTTTTTGTTTTTTTCTTCCCTAATTTTTTTGGATCAATGTACAACATTTTAATTCCTTCAGATTCTAACTGTGAAAGAAATTTAGCTAATTGTGTTTGTGTGACTTTGGGTGAAATAATTAACTCTCTATTTTTACTCAATTTTCTTCATTGCTTCCTTTGCAGTTACTTTTCTAAAAATTATGTCAGCTAATGCCTCGACTATTTTTTCAGGTGTTTTATGTGCAAAGATGTTTCTACCATATGTAACTCCTTTAGCTCCTGCAGTCATGGCATCTTCGGTCATTTGAAGAATATCTAAATCTGTTTTTGCTTTGGGTCCACCTGCAATTACAATTGGTACTGGTGTGCTTTTTACTATTTTTGCAAATGAATCAATATCGCCAGTATACAACGTCTTTACAATATCTGCCCCACATTCTGCTCCAATTCTTGCAACATGTCCAACAATTTCAGGATCATGTGGGTCTTTGATATTTTCCCCTCTTGGATACATCATTGCTAAAAGTGGCATTCCCCATTTGTGACATTGATCTGCAGTCATTCCTAATTGCTCTAACATTTCTGGTTCTTCTTTACCTCCAACGTTGATATGTAATGAAACTCCATCAGCGCCCATTGCAACTGCTTCCTTTACAGTTCCAGTTAGCATTTTTCGATTAGGTGATAGTGATAATGATGTGCTACTTGAGAAATGGACTAAAACCCCAACTTTGGTTGGTTTTGGTAATGCTTTGAGAATTCCTTTATTGATAATTACACTAGTGAGTCCATGTCCCTCACATTTGTAAATTGTGGATACTGGATCTTCTAGACCTTCAATTGGTCCATTTGAAATCCCATGGTCCATTGGAATACATAACATTCTTCCTTTTCGAAGAATTCGATTTAACCTGATTTGATTGCCTGATACCATGCGTTGATCTGCTTTTTGTGCCCTACTTAAAAATAACGTGACACGTAAATCTGACGTTTTTTTAGATTGAGCACAAATCACTCATTAGGTGTACTCATTATTTCTATCAAGGATTAAATAGAAAATGCAAAGGATACACAACAATTGAGTCAGACTACTGAACAAATTCAAAAAAGCGACATTAAAGATATTTTAGAAAATTCTCTAAATGGTCAACGACCTGGACCTAAGGATTGTATGAGATTATTGGAATCTGACGATGTTCATTTAATGGGCCTTACTGCAGGTCATCTAACAAGAAAACAATTTGGCAAAAAGGCTTCTTTTGTAAATAATATAATTTTGAATTACACTAATGTCTGTATTACCGATTGCAAGTTTTGTGCATTTTACAGATCGCCTGGTGCTGAAGATGCTTACACTTTAACACTTGATGAAATTGAAACTAGAGTTAAAACCTCTTATGATATGTTTAAGATCCGCCAAGTTTTGATTCAGGGTGGGCATAATCCCAATTTGAAGATTGAATATTATGAAGATGCATTTAGAATGATTAGAGAGAAATTTCCAACAGTTGGAGTTCATGGATTATCTACATCTGAAATTGATATGATTGCAAGAGTTGAAAAATCATCTACTACAGAAATCTTGTCTAGACTAAAAGATGCTGGATTACAATCAATCCCCGGAGCTGGTGCTGAAATCTTAACTGATTCAGTTAAAGAAATTATTAGTCCAAAGAAAATCTCTAGTGCTGATTGGATTAGAATTATGGATGAGGCCCACTCACTTGGCATTCCCAGTTCTGCAACTATGATGTATGGTAGTGTGGAAAACAATAATGATATTGTTGAACATTTTTACAAAATTGTACAACTACAAGAAAAAACTAATGGATTCATGGCATTTATCCCTTGGAATTTTGAACCAAACAATACCTTGATGCAAAAAGAAGGTTTGGTAGAATATGGTACTGGTGGAATTCAACTTTTGAAAATGATTGCAATATCTAGACTAGTCCTTGACGGGTTAATTCCTCACATTCAATCATCATGGCTAACTAATGGAGTTGGTATGGCTCAACTTGCATTACAATATGGTGCTGATGATTTTGGTGGTACGTTAATTGGAGAAGAAGTAGTTTCCTGTACTGGCGCACGCTCAACTGAACTCACTGATAAAATAATCATGGATGCTATACATCAAATTGGTTATGAAGTTGAAGAACGAGATAATTTTTACAATCCTGTAACACTATAGTCCGTAATCCAACCATTTGGAATCTACTAGATCTTTTGTCTTATCATCAACTTTAACTGGTTGTTGAATTTCTCGTTCATATCCCTCTTCTTTGGTTTTTTGAGTTGCGTCAATTCCCATCTTTGAACCTAGATTGACAAGAGGTGATGCCGGATCTAGAGTATCAGTTGGTGTGTTGTTGATTATTGTTGTATCTCTTGCAGCGTCTGCTCTTGTAGTAATTGCCCAAATAACATCATTGATGTCATGAACATTGATGTCTTCATCTACCACAACGAACATCTTTGTTAGTGACAATTGCCCCATCCCCCATAATCCCATCATCACTTTCTTTGCTTGGCCGGGATATCTTTTTTTGATTGAAATAATCGCAAATCCTTGAAACCATCCTGATGGTGGCATGCTAAAGTCTACTACTTCAGGATGGAACATTTGTATCAAAGGTAAAAATGATCTTTCAATTACTTTGCCAATATATGCATCCTCTAGAATTGGTTTGCCAACTACTGTTGTCACATAAATTGGATTTTTTCTTCTCATAATTCCTGTTAATGTAAATGTTGGATATGGTTCGACTGGTGTATAGTATCCTGTATGATCTCCAAATGGCCCTTCGTCTCTAATGTCTGCAGGATCAACGTATCCTTCTAAAACAATCTCTGCATTTGCTGGAACATCTAGATCAATTGTTTTACATTTTACAGTTTTGATCCCTTCTTTTCGTGTAATTCCTGCAAACAAATACTTGTCAAGTCCTTCTGGAACTGGTGCAATTGATGAAAATATTGTTGCAGGATCTCCTCCAAAAATAATTGCCGCTGGAATTTTTTCCCCTCTGTCTTTTGAAATATCCCCATGATGAGCTCCTCGTTTATGTTTCTGCCAATGCATTGACGCGTGAGTTTTATCAATAATTTGCATTCTATAAACTCCTAAATTCCTTACACCTGTTTCTGGATGTTTTGTTGCAATTAATCCTAAAGTGATGAATCTTCCTGCATCATTTGGCCATGATTTTAAAATTGGTAAATCATCAAAAGATGCATCACTTGATGTAATCTCTGTAACAGGACCGTTACTTTCTGCTTTAGGAAATGATGCTGTCATCTTTGATAATTCTGGGAGTTTTTTTATTTTGTTTAGTAATCCTGATGGCATATCCATCTTTGTCATATCTGCAATTCGTTTACCAATTTCTGTAAAGTCTGTCATTTCAAGTCCAATCTCTAGTCTTTTCATTGAACCAAATGCATTTCCTAAAACTGGCATCTCAAAGCCCTTTACATTTTCAAAAAGAATTGCAGGGCCATTGACATACATTTCTCTTCTTAGAATTTCTGCAATCTCTAAATCTGCATCAACTTGAGTTTTTACTCTCTTTAACTCTCCCTTCTTTTCTAGTTCTGTTATGAACTCATGAATATCTGCTATTACCACAATTACTTTGATCTTAGTTCAAGTATAAGCTTAACTGGATTCTAATTTTTTTATCATCTAAGTTCTAATTTATTCTATAAACAATATCTATTATGGTTTTTCAGAAAAATACTGTAGTGCATTTTGAATATCTATCTGTCAAATTTTTGTGTAATTTTTAATAATTACATTGGTGGCAGTTCATTCTTTTTGTCATGGCCACCAGATCCAAATTTACAGTAAAAGCATAATTCTGACTCCATGTACTTTAATTGCTCAACTTGAATTGCTCCAAGTTTTAGGGCAATCTTTGTTAGAATTTTATACTTTAGTGGCATTGCAGGAATTACTTCTTCCATGTATACTCTATAATGATCGGGACAAAACTTGAGTGTGACTTTGGATGGCTCTTTTCCTTTCTCGTTTACTTGTTTTGTAAAATTAATCTGCTCTCGAATATATTCATGCTTTGGACATGGACAATCTTTGCCTCCAGGATGTTTGTATGCTGGAATATTTTTCCAATCAAACTCAGGAAATTCCTTCTCAAAGTCATCCATTGGATCAACTATGCCTTCAGTGCATATAAAACTTGATCAAAATTGGTTGAGGTAATCAACCCAAATGTACATAAACCCCAGATAGTTCATCAAATTTATGGCAGCTGCTAAAAAGCAAACAAAGCAAGATCTTGAAAAAAAGATTGCCGAATTAGAAGCAAAA
>NZ_JBSWSP010000026.1:0-10140 GCF_054095825.1 Candidatus Nitrosopumilus sp. bin_68KS | reverse complement strand
TTTTTAGAGGTTTCATAATTAATGACAGATTTGTTTGTAAAAAATATCTGAAACATTGAGGCTGTAAAGTTGATTTGGTGAGGAATATTCATGTCAGTGGCCATATCATCAAGTGCGGTAGAAAATAGAAGATTAAATCTTTCTAGTTTGGAATATAGTTTATTTTTTATTTTGTTAATAGTCTTAATTGATGCAATTGCAGCACTTACAGAAATAGGATTTCCTGCAAAAGTACTTGCCTGATAGACCTTTCCCCCCGGAGATAATAAATCCATGATTTCTTTTCTTCCACCTACTGCAGCAATTGTAAAACCATTGCTCAGGGCTTTAGCCATAGTAGTTATGTCAGGTTTGATTCCAAAATATTCTTGAGCACCACCTGGTGCAACTCTAAATCCAGTAACAACTTCATCAAAAATTAATGGAATGTTATTTTCTTTGGTAATTTTTCTTAAATCAGAAAGGAAATTATTTTCAGGCAAAATCAAACCCATGTTAGCCAAGATTGGTTCTACAATTATTCCAGCAACATCTTTATTTTTTTGTATTGTCTTTTGAAGATCTTCAATGTTGTTATATTGTACAACTAGTGTATTTTTTGAAACTTCATCTAATCCACCATCTGAAACTGAAATTCCATTATGTGCAGAACCAGATCCAGCTTTTACCAATACAGAATCATGCGCACCATGATAACCGCCTTCAAATTTAATTATTTTTTTCTTTTTTGTAAAACCACGAGCTAATCTAATTGCAGTCATTGTTGCCTCACCGCCAGTATTCACTAATCGTACTTTGTCAATGGATGGAAAATTTCCAATGATTAATTTTGATAATTCAATTTCAGTCTCTGTTGGAGTGCAGTAGAGTGTTCCTTTAGAGAGTTGATTTGAGACAGCAGAAATAATTTCTTTTCTTCTATGTCCTAAGAGTAATGCACCATAACCATTACAAAAATCAATATACTTTTTGTTCTCTGCATCCCAAAGATATGCACCGTTTGATTTTTTTGTAAAGAATGGATATGGCTCAAAATATCTAACAGGACTATTTACTCCTGAAGGAATAACTTTTTTTGCGTCTGAGAATAATTTTGAATTAGTCATCATCATAGGCTAAACTAGGTCATTATTATTCGTAAAAAACACGGTTTTTGGAGTTATTTAGGCATAAATTATGTATTAGATGAATTTTGAGATTTTTCTTTTATTCTTTGGGCATGAAATTTTTTCCTAAATAGAAATGCCATAATGATTGTTCCAACATATGGAGCACTCCAATAAAGCCACAAATTATCCATCACTCCAGACAATATAGCAGGTGCCAAGGCTCTTGCAGGATTCATCGATGCCCCAGAAATAAATGTCAAGAAAAAAATATCCAACCCCACAATACCACCAATTGCAATTCCACTAAACCCTTTGAGCCCCTTTGTGTACACTACTGTGAAGATAACTGCCATAAGTAATGCAGATGCCAATACCTCTACTGAAAAAATTAAAAATATCGAATAATCATAATTTGGTGCATTAGCTCCCAGATTTGCATCTTTTCCAATAAACGTCATTACAAATAGTGAGCCAAGTATTGCACCAATAATTTCAGCTGCAAAATACCAAATTATTTGTATTTTAGAAATATGTCCTGTAATGTAATAGCCTATAGTTACTGCAGGATTGAAATGAGCAAGAGATATTTTTCCAAATGAATAGACACCAATGATTAATGCAATAAAAGGAGTAACTGCTGCAAACCAGATACCATATGGACCACCAATTTGAACATCATAAACAATAGAACCTGTTGCAAAAATTACAAGAATGAAAGTGCCAATTAATTCTACTGTAAAGATTTGAAGATTAGAATACACCATTATCAGTCCCCTAGTTTTTTAATTAGGTTTAACACTTCAGATTTTATTTGATCACGAATTTTTCTTAATTCTTCAATCTCTATATCTTTAGGATCAGAAATATTCCAATTAATTACATCATTTGCAAATAATGCCGGGCATGACTCTTTATCTATGCACCCCATATTGACAGTGATAGATTGAGTAATCATTTCATTTGTCAATTCTTTTGGTTTTTGTTGTGTTATGTCAATTCCAATCTCATTCATCACATCAACTACATTTGGGATTAGTTGTGATTTTGGTTTAGTTCCTGCACTTAGTACATCAAAATGAGGAGCAAATTTTCTCAAGAATCCTTCAGCCATCTGGCTACGGCCTGCATTTTCTACGCACACAAAAAGGATTTTTTTAGAATTTTCCATATAATCAAATAAATAATAGTTTATATAAATTTAAATTGATATGAATGGAGTAAGTCTGTTAAAATGTATTTGTGATGAAACAAGATTTGAGATTCTTGAATTATTACAAAAAAACAAAGAGTTGTGTGTGAATGATTTTGTTGAAAAATTAAAAAAAGATCAACCGCTAGTATCACACCATCTAAAGACACTGAAAAAATGCGGTATTGTCAAATCTAGAGATGAGGGGAAAAAAGCAATGTATTCGATTTCCAGTAACCAGTTGTCAGTATTGATTTCAAGTGTTACAAATGCTAGCAAGAAGATACCAATTCTTTGTTCGGATGATTCTTGCTGTTAAAATTTTTCAGTTCTCAATACACCAACATCACTTACATAGAGAACTATAGCAAAGTTTGCAAATAATGTTTGAGATATTTCCTCAATAATGTCAGAAAGTTTTTCTTCTCTCATTATTACTTCAACTTTAACATTTTTTTCATTCTTAAAACCTTGACCACGTAAACCACGTGCTCCATTTCCATCAACTTCATAAGTTGTGTATCCTGTAATTTCATGTTTTTTTAAAATTTCAATGATATTTTTTTGAGCAAGAATTTCACAAGTGATTGTAAGTAATTTTACATTGTAGAGTTTCATATCCAATCCTTTATGATATAATTGAATAAGTCTATCGATCCTTCTCCAGTATGAACAATGGATGAAATTGTAAACATTATTGGTAACAATACAATAATGTTGTAAGGGAATGTTATTCCTAATGCAGATGTAATGTAAAGACTTGGATTTGCTTGAGGAATTGCATGTCGCAATACTGCAGGGGCTGCAATAAATGAAGCACTAGCTAACAACAATCCAAACATTACTGCACCACCAAGACTCAAGCCCATTGCTGTTGCAACCAAAACTCCAATAATTCCATTAAAAGTAGGCATGATTATAGCAAATGCAGTGAGAAAAATTCCAACTTTTTTGATATCATCTAATCTTTGACCTGCAATTATTCCCATCTCTATCATAAAAATTACAATTGCACCAGTAAACATTTCATCAAATACTATTTTGATTGAGATAAATCCATCCTCCCCAATTATGTATCCAATCACAATACTTCCAAGTAAAATCACTATAGCCTTGCCAGTTATTGACTCATGTAAGACCTGAGATAGTTTTGTTTTTGTTCCCTGTAATCCCATGTCAATATCAGATGCATTATCACCAGCAAATGATTTTTTCTTTGCTTTGATTTGTTTTGATACTGCCATATTTGTCAAAAAGATGGCCAAGATGAATGCAACAGGTTCTAGTACTGCTAAAATTGCTGCAAGGTATCCCTCTGATGAAACACCCTGATTTTTGAGAAAAGATAGGCCAACTGAAAATGTTACAGCTCCTACTGCACCATATGTTGATGCCAATGCATATGAGTCAAAAATATTGAATTTACCCAATCTTCTTAAAATTTGATAGTGATTCAAAGTAAACAATAGTGAAAGTCCGATTGCAACCAACATTGGAATTAACATATTTTCAAATCCAGTATTTCTCATCTCTATTCCACCATGAAGACCAATTGCAGCTAAGAGATAGATAGGTAAAAATTCTGAAATGGCTTCAGGGATTTTCAAATCAGATTTTATTCTAGCTGCTATAATTCCAAATAAGAAAAACAAAATGATTGGAGTAAGAAGATTTGATTGAATTAATTGTAATATATCCATTTGAATAATACAAAAAAAAATCGGCAGAATAAAAATTAAGACATTAAATTATCAAACAAATAGGTGAATTTGATAAATAATATCAAAAAAACAGGGTTTAAAATAAAAAAATAAGAAAAAACCTACTCTACGTAGAATCCTTTAGCCCAGTCATCAGTGTTTCGTAAATCTTTGCTACTGGGAGTTTTTGCTTTTTCAACATCAAACATTGCATCATAGATTGGATTGTTTGGATGATATCCTTGGCATTCAAAGTCAAAAATGTTTTCTAGTGCAAAATTATTTTTGACATAACTTTCTTCTGTATTTGGATTTGTAGAGATCACATAATCAGTTGATCTACAATTAGAATAGTTGAATCCACGAATTTCTTCATCACCAGATATTATCTTTACATCAATGTCAACAAGTTCCCGATTACCAGTTCCAACTAGGCCAAGGATTTTTAGATTGTCATCAACATGTTTGTATAACATTGGATAGTCTCCCACAATTCCTCTAAACTCTATAGTAGGATATGCTGCTTTTCTTGTGAATTGTTGAGTTCCAACAGTATCTTTACCACTTGCAATGTTTGTTGCTTCAGTTGCAGAAAGCACATCACCTTGCTTGAACATGGAGAATTCTACAGTTTCAACACCATCTTCAAAAGTGAATATAGCAAAAACACTCAAATCCTTGTCAGTGTTTTGAAGTGGTTCTTCATATTCATGGATTAAATCAATGGATTTCCAAGAAGGTTCATCGCCTCTTAGTTCATCATAATACATATTTAATGAATTAATTCCTGAACATTCAAATCCCAATTGATGAGCAGTTACAAACCCACTCTTTCCAGTAAATCCTTCTTCTTTGTCTGTCAATGTTGTAATTTTTGTATTAGTTACACGACAACTTGAAAAATCCAATGCTCTGTATACTTTTTCACCATTAGTAAATTCAACTAAGGCATTAAAGTCATCATTTGAGGAACCAGAATAACCGGAAACTTTTCTTGCATTATCAATTTTGCTTTGCAATAATGGATAGTAATCCAAGACACCTTCTACTGAGAATTCAGGTTTTACATTACGTACAGATTCAGCATATCCTGAAATTAAATCAAACACAGGAAATTGAATTTTTTCTTTACCCTCATTAAAGGTGAAGGTCACAAATGTTTTCATTCCATTTACGAAATTAAATCCAGAATCATCATGGTCTATCCTAATTCCTAAAGGTAGTTTTTGAGATTCATTATTAGAATTCAATCCACTACATACAAAGTCAATTTCATCTACTATTGCAAATCCAACTTCTTTAGTATAACTTTCATAATCATTAGAATCAAGTGTTTCAACTTTATAGTTGTCAACTCTACAATTGTTGTAATCAAGTGAGATTATAGATTCCCCCTCTTTTACAAAATCAGCAACAACATCAAAGTATTTGAATTGATGATCAAATGCAGCATTTGAGTATCGATAAATGTATGCCTCATCCATTGCTTTGTGCAATAATGGAGAATGAGTAATAGTCCCTTCTACCGAAAAAGAAACTCCTGAATCATCAACAAAATTTTCACCCATTTCGAAAACAGGAAACTCGTGTGTTTCAATTCCATCTCTGAATGTAAATGTCAGTACAGGCATAACGTCACCCACCATTTTGTAGTTTCTTTCTTCAGCGTATGCATTTGAAATATCAAATGTGGATACTGTGAATAAAACAACAATGCTAAAAATTGCAATGTTCTTTGCGTTTTTGTAAGTCATTAAATACAAAAACAAAAAATCAGGCTATAAGCTGTGTCATGGTTCTATACTAATAAAATATAGTCATAGATAGTACACCTATTTCTATATAGAACATGTTCAAATTAATTCTAAAAATATAAAATAAATTTATTCACAATTAATTAGAAGATCTGTTTTAGAATCTGCTGGAGAATAACATCCATCAGAATCATCTCCACCATCCATTACATCAGAACCTGAATTGGAATAGAGTATGTCAAATCCAGAATCACCTTTTAGGACATCATTTCCAGATCCACCCAATAAGGTATCAGATCCATCATTACCATAAATTATATCATCGTCATTACCGCCAAAGATACAATCATTTCCATCATTACCACTAATAATATCAGCACCATCTAAGCCAAAAATAAGATCATCGCCAGGAGTTCCCTGAATGAAATCATCAGTATTTGTACCTACGATCATGTTGTAATCAGAATAAACATGCCCACATGCATTAATTGTAATGGTTTGATATGCTTCTGCAGTATTTCCAGCATTATCAAATGCAATCCAAGTAACTTTGTTTACTCCAAGAGAAAATTCTTCAGGAGCATTATTCAATATAGATTTAATTCCACTTTCACTATCAGCAGCTATTGCCTTACCAATATTTACAAAAGTAGTCAATCCAGTAGCTTCTAAAATCAAATCAGTTGGAGGCATTATTGTTGGGTTAATTTTATCACGTGAAAAAGATTCAATTATTTCGGGAGATATAACTTCAGGAATTTCAATTACTTCAATTATTTCAGGTTCAGTGTAAAAAGGAGTCTCAAGTGAATAAATTTTGTGGGCACTAGAGTCTACAATTAGTAATTCACCATTAATTCCTAATGCAATATCAGTAGGATTTCTAAAGGTTTGTGAAAAAGGTCCATTTTTCTGAAAGATATTAAGGTATAAACCAACTTCTTGATCAAGTGATAGAACTTTCCCGCTTTCAGAGTTTACAACATATATTTTTCCATCAGGGGAAATTTCAATTCCTCCAGGGGAGAATGTAAAACCATATCCAGTAAATGGTAATGACTTTATCCAATTACCAAAAGAATCAAATTTTTCAATTTTACGATTTCCTTTATCTGTTACATACACATATCCTTGATCATCAACATCCAATCCAATTGCCGTAAGAAATTGACCTGGCCCCATTCCACTTGAACCAAAAGATAAAACAAATTCTCCATCAGATGTGAATTTTTGAATTCTTTGATTACCTGTATCTACAACATAGACAAAATTCTCAGAATCAACTGCTATACCATTTGGATATTTGAATTCTCCATCATGAATTCCTTTACTTCCCCACTGATCAGCAAATGTTCCATTAAGATAAAATTTTTGAATTTTGTGTAAATCATGATCTGCAACATAGACAAAATTACTATCCACTGCTATTCCAGCAGGATAATGAAATTCTCCAGGTAAAGTTCCACTCTGTCCCCAGTGAGTAAGATATTGGCCATCACTTGAGAATTTTTGAATTCTTTTATTTCCCAAGTCACTGACATAGGAATTTCCTTGCTCGTCAACTGCGATAAATTCAGGATATGAGAAATGGCCATCTTTTGAAATTCCAAATTGACCCCACTCTGAGATTAGATCATAATCTCCCAGAGCAAACGAAGAAGGAATCAAAGCACTTGATACTAAAAATATTGTAAAAACCATGACAAGCAGGACTAACTTTGACAACAGATACTTTTTCTAAAATTTGGCAAAGATCAACAGAGTTAACAAATATTTCATTTTTTGTCAACTTTGTGTCAAAATGGTTTGTTTACTTCACGCGTAAAGACATAGCTTGCAAGACCCACCATAACTAAAACAAATACAGAGATTACTCCCAGGCTCAAAACAATTGAAATTCCTCCTTCTGAGACACCAGTCATCAATTCCCTTACAAGCAATACTGTGTATGTGACAGGATTGAGTTTTGCAATTATTGCAAGCCAATCAGGAAGTAACTCTAATGGGAACAAAGCAGGACTCAACATGAACAGGGGCATTCCTAGAAAATTAATCACACCCCAAAAAGTTTCTTGAGACTTTGCAGTGGCTGCAACAATTACAGATATTCCAGAAAATCCCAATGAAAATAAAATTACAATTGCCATAATTGGCGCAATCATTATAGGATTAGGAAAGTTTACACCAATTGCTAAAGCAATCCCCACAATCAAACTAGCTTGCATAGCTGCAATCAAAGAAATTGCAGACATTTTTCCAAGTGCAATGGCAGAACGAGAAATTGGAGAAGTTAGAGCCTTATTCATAAAACCATAACGTCTATCCCACAAAGTATTGACACCACCAAAAATACTTGTAAAAATTGCAGTTAGAATAATGACACCAGGTGCCATAAATTCAATGTATTCACCTTCAAATCCAACAGATTGAATTAATGGTTGTGTTCCTGAAAATATATTTCCTACAACTATAATCCAAATTGCAGGTTGAATTAAACGAATTAAAACACCGCTTCGAGATTTTTTGTATCTCTTTAACTCTCTCCAAAAAATTGTATACGTATCATACATCAATGTACTCATGCACGTAACCTCTTCATCTTTGCATGTTCTAGTTTTCGATTAAACTTTGAATCATCATCTCTTATTTCATGTCCAGTGTATGAAATGAATACATCATCAAGAGTTGGTTGAGTTAGAGCAATGGAAATAATTTTTATTTTAAGTTCAGCTGAAATTTGAAATACTTTTGGAATTACTTCTGCTCCATTTGAGGCAAAAAGAGTTAGTTTGGAGCCATCTACATTAATCTTGGTTACAAACTCTATCTTATGAAGTTCAGATAAAAATGAATCATGTTTTTTTTCATCCTCAATAATTATGGAAATCACTTCGTTACCCATTGCATTTTTCATATTTATGGGAGTATCAATTACCTGTATTTTTCCACCATCAATAATGCCTACTCTATCACAGAGTTGATCTGCCTCCTCCATATAGTGAGTTGTAAGAAAGATAGTCATATCAAATTCATCGTGGATTTTTTTCAGATATTTCCAAATTTTTCTACGTGTTTGAATATCCAAGCCCACAGTAGGCTCATCAAGAAACAATACTTTCGGTCTATGTAATAGACCACCTGCAATATCTAATCTTTTTCTCATCCCACCTGAATAGGTAACTACAGAGTCATGTTGTTTGTCACTTAATTCAATTAATTCTAAAATATCGTCAATTCTTTTATTGATTTGATTTTTTGGAATATGATTGAGTTTTGCTTGCAAAATCAAATTCTCTCTACCAGTCAGATATTCATCGACAGTAGTTTCTTGTTGGACATACCCAATACTTTCTCGAACTTTTTTTGCATCAGTCATTACATCAAATCCAGAGATCAAAGCTTGGCCAGATGTTGGTTTTAGCAAAGTGGTAAGAATCATCATAGTTGTACTTTTTCCAGCACCGTTAGGACCTAGAAATCCAAATATTTCTCCACTTTCAACTGAAAAAGAGATATCATTTACAGCAATCACACCTCCAAATGATTTTGTAAGAGATTTTGTTTCTATAGCCGACAATACTTTGATCGCATAATGCAATTATAAATTGCTAAGTATTCATTGGAGAACACAAAAAAAATTTAAAGAGTATGCAGAGAACTTGGAGTATGATAGGATTATGTCAAAAATGCCATTCATCAAATGTAGAGATAACGGTTCAGGAAGGAATCCCTGTTTGTAAAGTATGTTCAAAGAAAACAGACTAGACAAAAAAGGTTATTTTTAAAAAAGAAGGGAAAGATCATTCAAGTTTTTTGAATTCTTCTTTGCTCATTCTTAAAATGACTCGTTCTCCAATTCCCCAAATTTCAGATTTGGATAAAATTTTTGAATGCATCAAACCGTCACTTACTTCAATGGATTCAAGTTCATTGGTGTCAGGGTTTCTATGTAATCGTTTGACTTTACCAATTTTATGACCATCGATGTCAACCACAGATACTCCTGTTCTTACTGGAGGTCTGCTAAGAAGCAAAGTTTCCTCAGAAAATTTGTCAATGTAATCCTCTGAAAGAAAATAATCCTTGTTGAATCCTTGATGAATTGTCACTCCAGATACTGTGAGGGTATCTTGATGGATGTGGATATGTTTGACTTTACCATATTGAATTCCCTCTCTATCTATGACTTTTTTTCCAGTAAAAGAGTCAGCAGTGGCAATGTTTGTAGGCATTCCTTCTAGTTTTACGGACATGGTGCCTTATCTGCAGATTTGCTTATCATACCAGATATCAGAAATTTCTATCAATGGGGTTAAATTACTTGACAGAAAAAATTACGCATGGAGATAAAGGAGACATTGTTCAGACCAATCCTAATTACAAAAGGA
>NZ_JBSWSP010000015.1:0-10352 GCF_054095825.1 Candidatus Nitrosopumilus sp. bin_68KS | reverse complement strand
TGTCTAGAGTATGCAAGTTTTGCATCCAAAGCCCAGAAAGTTTTGATAAATCTCATTGTGTGAGTTGTAACTGGTTCGGTAAAGTCACCACCAGATGGTGATACAGCGCCAATCAAAGTTACTGAACCGTCACGGTCTGGACTACCAGTTGCTTTTACACGACCTGCTCTTTCATAAAATTCTGCTAATCTTGATGCAAGATATGATGGATAACCTTCTTCTGCGGGCATTTCTTCTAATCTACCACTCATTTCTCTAAGTGCTTCAGCCCATCTGCTTGTAGAGTCTGCTACAAGAACAACGTCTTTACCCATATCTCTGTAATATTCTGCTATTGTTACACCAGTGTAGATACTAGCCTCTCTTGCTGCTACTGGCATGTTACTGGTATTTGCTACAAGAACAGTTCTATCCATAAGTGGTTTTCCACTACGTGGATCTTTGAGGTGTGGGAATTCTACCAATACTTCAGTCATTTCATTTCCTCTTTCACCACAACCAATGTAGACTACTACTTGAGAATCAGCCCATTTTGCAATTTGGTGTAATGTAACAGTTTTTCCTGTACCAAATGCTCCTGGAATTGAACCAGTTCCGCCTTTAGCAATTGGGAAGAATGTGTCAATAACACGTTGACCAGTAAGTAATGGAACTGTAGGATCATATCTCTTTTGATATGGACGTGGTTTTCTAACAGGCCATCTATGATACATTTTGAGTGGAATGGATTGTCCGTCTTTCTCAGCAGAAGCTAATTCAGTTTCTAAATCATAGTCTCCTTCAGATACTAAGTTTGAGATAACACCACCTGGATGATCTGGTGGAACCATAATAGAATGCTCAATAAGATCAGTTTCTTGAACTGTACCAATAACAAATCCAGGATGAACTACATCACCATTTGCAACTGTTGGAACAAAGTGATATTTTTTTGTCATATCTACTGGAGTAGTTGTAATACCTCTACCAATGAATGAACCAGAAGCTTTTGATAGTTCTCTTAGAGGTCTTTGAATTCCATCATAAAGTTGTCCAATAATTCCCGGACCTAATAATACACTGAGTGGGTTTCCAGTACCAATTACAGGCTCACCTGGTTTTAATCCACTTGTTGACTCGTAAACTTGAATAAATGCAACATCTCCGGTTAAACGAATTACTTCTCCTACTAATTTTGAATTTCCAACTGTAACAGTCTCATACATTTTTGCATCAGACATACCATCTGCTCTTACTGCGGGGCCACTTACCCATACAATTCTACCTTGAGCTGCCATCTAATTTCCTACTCCGAATTTTGATGCAATGTCTTTCCTTATTAAAGGCTTCAGGCGTTCAATCCTTGCATCAATTGTATTATCAAATGTCATTGCACCATCTTTTGATTTCACAATTATTCCACCAAGACAATCAATTGTGTCAGGGGATAACTCAGCTCCTGAAAATTCAGATAGTGTAGATTGCACTACATCTTTATCTTTAGCATTTGTAAAAACCGTAATTTCAGTAGTGCCCAAGATTTGAGTTGATTCGTTTAACATAGTTTTAATCAAATTTGAATAATTGCCACTTCTATCAGCATTTGCAATTTGATCTAATGCTTTTGAAAATACCTTTTCAACTGCCTCTTCTAATATCATAAGTTGTTTATTTCTAGCCTCAATATCTGAACTTCCAATGATCTGTTTTTCGATCTTATCTGCCTCTTTTTTGCCATCTGAAATAATTTTCTCGTATTCACTTTCTAATTTTGGTATAGAATCTTCTAGTTTTTGCTGAGATTCGCCAAGTGCGGTTTTAATGTTTGAAAGAATATCTTTTTCAGTGCTTTTGAGAATTTTGTCAATCGTAGTTTCTAAAGCCGAATTAGATGCCAATGGGTGCCGTTGACCCATAATGGATTTTAATGTTTGGGAGAGATACAATCAGAAAGATATTAAACTCAATGAAAACACCCAAAATTTGTCTTGGGAACAGCCGATCTAAAACTAGGAACTGTCATTTTACCTAGAAGTGAATCGCCAAAAGCAATTTCAAGACTAACTGAATTTGAGTGGTATCATAAAATAGATTCTGCTAGCGATTTGGTAACTCCAGAAATTGATGATCTTCTACTAAAGGCTCAACAAACTTACCAATCAATTGATGATGTCGTCAAAGGAATGGGAATTCCACTTACAGTCGGAATTATGGAGATTTTGTTCAAGGGTACTGTTATCAAGAAAAAAGATTACGAGATTGATGAAATTGAAGAGATGGTAGAGCAGATAAGCAAAGAAGCACCATCAATTATCGATGAACCAGCAAAGTTGTTAGAAGATGCTGCAAATACTAGAGTTTCAATTGAAGAATACAATTCGCTCAAAGATACACTAGAAGTAATCAGAAAAATGAAGATGGATCTTTCAGGATTTGGTTTAATGAAATATTTTTTCACAAATTTGTTTGTCATAAATTCAGCAGATTTTGATGAGATTAATCGCTCTCTTGAGGGAATTACAATTTACAAGTATGATTTGGAAAGCAAGGAAAAATCTGCAATTTTAGTAATTTCAGATACTGCAGATTCTGAGAAAGTTCTAAAGGTTCTAAGAAGTTTCAATTCTAATACTTTTAAAATTCCAGAGGGATTTCCACAAATTCCTAGTGAGGCATACGAACTTGCAGAATCAAAGATAAAGGAGTTAACTGCAAAACAAGCATCAATCAAAAAAGACTTAGCAAAATTAACAAAAAAAGTAAGACGTAATATTCTATCTCTACATGAAAAAGCACTAGTTGCAAAAGACGTTCTTGAGACTTTGAGAAAACCAGGCGGAACAAAACACTTTGCAGTAATTCAAGGGTTTATTCCACAAAAAATGGAAGCAAAATTCACAGAGTCCACAAAACAATGGATGTCTGTTGTAGAAGACATCACAGATCCAAAATTAAAAGAAGAGATTCCCACATTATTTGATAATAAAAAATTCGTTAAAACTTTTGAAGTGATTACAAAAAGTCAAGGTATTCCAAAGGCAGGAGAACCAGATCCAACTCCAATGATAGCTCTGATGTGGCCAATATTCTATGGACTGATGTTTGCAGATATGGGTCACGGATTGTTATTAATGGCACTTGGGTTGTTATTCAAATTCAAAGGACAAGGAGAGCTTTCAAGATGGGGAATGTTAATTGCAATCTCTGGTGCGTCAGCTGCCATAGCGGGTGTTGGTGCAGGAGAAGCGTTTGGATATCATCTTGATCATATGGGTCCGTTTGAAGGATTATTAGAGAAAGGCGGAGCATTTCATTCTGTTAGTTGGATAGTTGGTATTCTCAGCGTTGCTGAATTAACATTTGAACAAGTAATCAATATTCTCAAAGTTTCATTATTCATCGGAATTGTACATCTAGTTTGGGCAATGACTCTACGTGTAATCAGATTACTAAAACAAGGACACAGGATGGTAGTATTTACTGAAGCAATTCCAAACATTACACTTTACGGTGGAATTGTTGTTATCATGATGTGTGCAATTGGTTCACAATATGATGTCATGAACATGTATTCCAAAGTTCACACCGAAGCAGTTCCATGGGTTACAATGTTCTTAGGTGATTGGGCAGAAGTTTGGATTATTACAAGAATTTCAGTAATCATTGTAATTGCATCAATGGTAATCATGATGGTTGGAGGTGTAATGCACGCAAAAAAACATCCAGAAGATGGAGCAGATCCTGCAAGTGTCATAATGGAAGTACTATTAGGAAAAACAGTTGAAAGTTTAGCTCATACAATCAGTTATGCTCGACTTGGAATTATGTTACTGGTCCATGCGGCTTTGCTGTTGACAGTAAATAATGCATTTGCATCATTAGGTGGTGCTGCATCAGGCGGAGCAATGGCAATGATCATCGGAGGTAACTTGGGAATTATGATGATTGAAGGATTAATTGTCTATATCCAGTCACTCAGATTGCATTTGTATGAATTCTTTACAAAATGGTATGTTGGTGGTTCCGAGCCATTTAGACAAATTAGACCAGAATTAATTTACAACCAGTTTATCTGGAAAAAAAAATAAATTAAAAAAATTATTTAGTTAATTTCATAAAGATTCACTGTAACTTTTGTAGTCCATGGTTTGAGTTCATCAGGAAATATCAGTAATAATCCACTGTCTTTTTTGATGTTTTTACATGAACCACTATAGCTTTGTTTGTTTTGTCCAAAGCAGTCTGATTCTGTGTAAAACTCAAAATCAGAATTAGCAAAGTTTTCACGCTGTTCAGATGATGGAATAAAATACACATCAAAACCCAAATCTCTGTTATCAGTTTTTACACTGTAATCATATGATGTAATTTCTTTTGATGTACAAATAGGGAAAAATTGTACTATACCATTTTTGATTTTTGATTGTTGTTCTAAATTATCATAGTTTTTGTTTTCAATATCAGGATACACAGAAATGTCAGGATCTGTACTTAGTTGCTTTCCTTGTACATATTCTATCTCATGTCTTACAGCATCTACTGCTTTTCTATAGAGCATAGGTTGCCAGTCTTCTTGGCATTCACTAAATTCATGTTTTAATTCAACAAATGATTTGCCGTTGATTTCTTGAAGTTGATTTGTATTGTATTCTTTTAATTCTGCATCAAATACATGATTAATTCTAGTATCTTTATCGGATTTGTGCCAAGAGTTTGTTACCTCAAAAATAATATTCTTTGAATCGCTTTTCCATTCAGATAGTAAATGAACATAAACAGAATATTTGTTTATGACCTGTTGAGTTTCTGATGCAAAAATCAAATGACCAAAAAAGGCATTTACAAATATTATAGAAAATGCAAAAATTGGAATTACAATATAGAGAATTTTTTTCATGTCTTCCTCACAGTTTATTTTTCTACAGGTAGATCTAGTTTATTTCCCCATTCTCCCCAAGATCCAAGATAAACTCGAACATTTTTGAATCCCAGTTTTTTCAAAGCCAGGAAGGAGTTTGCAGCACGATATGCACCTTGACAATAAGTAACAATTTCAGAGTCTTTTGGAAAATCATACATTTTGGATAATTCTTCATCATTTTTCAAAGTCCCGTCTTCATTGAGATTTTGATTCCAATCAATATTGATTGAATTTGGGATATGTCCAGACTGAGCAGCACGTATTACACTACCATCATATTCTCCAGTTGAGCGGGCATCAAGAATTTTCACATTTTCCAGATTATTTTGAATGTACTCAAATCCAGAAATTATCTCTGGATTAATTTTACCTGAAAACTTTGATGGTTGAAATCCATTTGGCTTTGTTTCAAGTGGCAGATTTTCTTTTTTCCACTTTGTAATTCCGCCATCTAACATGGATGTATTTTCATGAGAAAAATACATCAGCATCCAAACTCCTCTTGCAGCAAGCATTCCAGAAACAGAATCATAAAAGATTACTTTTTTTTCTGGAGTAACTCCAAGAAATGAAAGGAGGGTTGTTGTTTGATTATTGAAATTCTCAATTCCTTGTTTTGTTGTATCAATCCAATGAAATGCAAATAAATCCAAATGAACAGCTCCTGGAATATGGCCTTCTGAATATTCCTTGAAAGAGCGAGTATCAGCTATGATAACATTAGGATCATCAAGAATTGAATTTAGATCTGTAGTAGAGATTAACATACTTTGGGTAAAATGATCAAATCTAAATTGATTTGGATTAGATAATAAAAAGAAGAAAAGAAAAGGGTTTTTCTTATTCGTTTACGTATGCTCTTTCGCCATGCTGTGCCAAATCGAGACCAATCTCCTCTTCTTTTGGAGTGACTCTGATTCCGCCAGGCCATACGGCATCCATTACTTTGAGGATTACAATAGTAACACCAAAGGCATAGCCTATTGATATTGCAGCACCGATGATGCTGATTGCTTGCTGTTCCATTCCTTCTGCAGTTCCGGTCCATGCACCGATACCGTCTCCAGTATCCCAAATGTGTGGACTAGCCAATGTACCAGTCAAAATTGCACCTGTAAGACCACCCATTCCGTGTACTCCCCATACATCTAATGCGTCGTCCCATTTGCGTGCACTCTTGAATGCAATTGCTGCATAACAAATTGTACCAGCTGCAATACCGATTATAATCGCAGCCATTGGACCTACCCAACCAGAGGCTGGTGTGATTGCTACCAATCCTGCTACTGCTCCTGATGCAGCTCCTACGACACTTGGTTTTCCTGTATGTGCCCATGACATGAGCACCCAAGTGACTGCAGCCATACCAGTTGCTGTATTTGTAACAGTCCATGCGCTGACGGTAATGCCGTCTACCATAACTTCACTTCCTGCGTTGAAGCCAAACCATCCGAACCATAGAATTCCTGCGCCGAGGACTACCATTGGGATGTTGTGTGGCTCCATTGGAACTTTGCCATATCCAAGTCGTCTACCAAGGACTAAGGCTCCTGCCAATGCAGCGAATCCTGAAGATATGTGTACTACAGTACCACCAGCAAAGTCTAATGCATATGAAGGTGATAAGTCTGGATCGAGATCTATTGAACCTCCTCCTATGTATCCGCCTCCCCAGACCCAATGTGCTATTGGATCATAAACGAAGGTTCCCCATAAGAGTACGAATATGACTAATGCGCTGAATTTGATTCTGTCAATTAATCCACCAATGATTAGAACTGGTGTGATTATTGCAAATGTTGCTTGGAACATTGCAAATAATTGGTGAGGTACTGTACCAGGCCAACCTTGACTACAAACATCTCCTTCTACCATTGCATTCATCTGGTAAGCTGCTGACCACGTGTCTCCACATGGACCTGCTTCGCCTAATGGTGCGTATGGTGAAACTTGGTTAAATCCGACATAATCGAGATTTCCCATAAACATATTTGCTTCTGAATCAACTCCGCCAAATGCTAGTGAGTAACCCCATAGAACCCATTGTACTGACATTAGACCCATTACGATTAAGGTCATACCAAGTACGTTGACGATATTCTTTGATCTGGCTAATCCGCCATAAAAGAAACCGACACCTGGGGACATGAAGAGTACTAATGAAGTTGCAGTTAGCATCCATGCTGTATCACCTGTATCTATTTTACAAGGTAGCATGCTGCCATCTTCTTCATACCAACATTCGTTTAGGTTACCAGTGTAAATTCCACTGGTTCCCTTTACATATCCGTCCATACCATCATCAACACTTTGTGCATATGCTTGTGACATAGCACCTGCTGCTGTGATAGATACTGCGGCTACAAGTAATAGAGCATACTTGTAGTTCCTAGAATTCATTAAATTTATCGAAATTGAAAATTATTTAAGCATTGGAGACCCGAAAGCCTTCAAAAAAGTAAATTATTATATTTTAGTATATTCTGATAGTAACATAAAATATGGAAATTATGTTAAGGAGAAGTAAATGAAGATTAAATCGAACACAAAACTAGCAATTTTTGACACATTCAAGACAAAGGGTGACGATTTAACTGGAGAAGCTAATAGACAACGAGCGATCATCACAATACTTGGAAGTAATGCAAATCCTGCTGAAAGAACACGTACAGGAATTTCTCAAAGAATTGCAAAAAAACATGGTATTGCTTGGAAGAATATCTATTCTGGAATATTTCGAGATCTAGATGAAATTTTACTTCCTATGGAAATTGCAGAAGAAGACGGGAGACTACCTCTAAAAAGAGGCCCAAAGGCACTCCAAGAAAAAGGAATTCCATATTATCATTTAACAAAAAAAGGAATTCTGATAGCACTATCACTTAGTGAAGTAAAAAATAGAGAGGATTTACTAAAACAGTTTTTTTCCGAGTCCGATTCTTCAGAAAAGGAGTTTGAGAAAGTTTTAACGAGTCTTATACAGACAAGTCCAAATTTTACTTACTCTATTTTTCAAAAATATGTCAAGGCATTTTGTGATAATAAAATAGAAGAATTACTCCCTTTTGATCTCTCAAAATTAAGGGATATTTCAGATGAATCATTAGTAATTCAAAAAGAGATTCTTTTGGCTTTTTCTAAACTATCAAAACAAGAAAAAGATGAGGCCATATTATTTTTAGATAAAATTACATAGGATTAGTTCTCAGGAATAGATCGCCAAACATTAAAATCAGTTGCCTATTGAGATTGATCGAAATGGGCGGTTCAAAGAATGTCTATGCCTCCGTTAAAGCATACAGTAAAAGAGGTAAATTACTGACAAAGGCTGATTTTCAAACACTTGCAGAATCAAGAGACTTGGAAGAATTAATGACTAGAATCAAGAATACAGTATATGCTGATTCTGTGGCAGATGTGCAAAAACCATATTCTTCACAAAGTATAGAGTCAGCTCTTAGAAGCAAATTAGCAGACATTCATTACTCTATTGCAAAGACATCAGGAAACTCAGGAGTATTGGATGCATATTATATGAAGTTCATCATATCAAATTTGAAATTAATTCTTAAAGGCAAAGTCTTAGGTAAATCTCAAGAAGAGCTTGAAACTCACGTTAATCTTCATGCTGAAGAATTAATTAAACAAAGAGATGTTGTGATTAAAGCACTAGTTGCAAAAGATCTTGAAGAAGCTGTTGCAAGTTTGAATTCAGTTCAATTTGGAGAAGAGATTGTAAAAGCTGCAGCATTATACAATGAAAAAAAGAATGTGCAAATATTTGATACATATTTTGATAAAATATTATATCAGCATCTTGCCGGTGCAATGAAAAATTATTCTGACAAAGAGGCAACTAAACTAGTTTCAATGGATATTGATTTTTACAATATTTTGAGTGTTATTAGAGGAAAGTTCTGGGGATTACAAGAAGAGCAAATCCAGGATCTAGTAATTAGTACTAGTCCACCTGCAAGAGAACTACTTGGAAGAATGATGGCAGCAGCTACTGTCAGAGATGCATTTAACGAATTATCTAGTACAAAATACAAGGATCTAGTACCACAAGTAGAAAATGAACTAGATGCTATTGCAGAATTTGAGAGAGCATTTGAGATGGCAATATACAGTTCATCACTAAGGTCATTTACAAAGATGTTTAGTTTTGCAACAATTGTTGGGATTACTAAATTGACTTCATTTGAAGTTAGAAATCTAGCAGCTATTGCTTTTGCTGTTGAACAAAAAATACCAACTGAGACTACAATGTCAAAGTTAATCCTAGAAGAAGAATAGTAAATATATCATGTTTAAGTTTCCAAAGAAAAAAACCGAAGTTTCTACAGAAGTTTTAGTCAGATTCATTTGGGTGAGTTCATTTTTGGCAATGATTTTCACATTACCACCATTAGGACTTTTCTTAGGTATTTACTATTTTACAGGTGAGCTAATTATAGGCGCAGTAATTGGATTTGGAGTTCATTTTGTGATATTAGCTTTTTCAGGAAGAATTTCAAAAATTATTACCAAATTGATGAGCTAAACTAAAAGGGATCATGCTAGAAGGTAAAATATCATGATGGGAGATAGAGATTTTCGAAAGATCATCAAAAGCGCAGTTGAATCAATTGGAAGGGAGTTAGAAATTCAAATTGATTCAAAGGATTTTCAGACTATTCATCTGCATGAAGTGGTTCAATGTCTTAGACGTTCCTATTATGATAGAGTAGATCCACAAGAGATTGAAAGACGAGGATTCAATGAGCTTCTTTCAGGATTACTAAGAAAGTTAGAATACGGAAGTGAGCCTAAAGAATTTGCTATTGAGGATATCAAGCTAAAGGGACAAGTCGATATGATAGTTGATGATACTATACTTTTATTCAGACCAGCAGCAACTGAATTAGAAAATCCTCTAGCAAATGATGTTTTGTATCTTAATGCATGTATGTGGATATACGACAAGGATGATGGAATCGTGGTGTATATTTCAGGGGATAGAAAAGAGACAACATTCTCTCTAACACGAAATAAAAAAATGTTTGAGGAAATAATTAGAAGAGTTAGAGTTCTAAATGATCTTCTAAAAGAGCAAAAATTACCAATCTTAGAGCCATCTACTGAATGCTCTGAATGCCAATATTATGAAAGATGTTACATGAAAAAGAAAAATTCCAAACAGGTATCTCTTGCTGAGATGTTAGGAATGGGCGACAAAGATTAGTTAGATAAATGAAAAATATTGTAAAGGAAAAATTCCTTTTGGTTAATCTAGTGGTTCTGGATGTCCTTTACCACGAAGAGCGAAACACACTACTGCTAGTGCAATTGCGACTCCTGCTGCTGCGCCAAATGCGGCCATACCTGCTTCTGCCATTTGATAAAAAACCACTTTACGAGCTTTTATAACTTTGCCAATATTTTTTCTCTAAAAACAAAATATCATAATATT
>NZ_JBSWSP010000016.1:0-11245 GCF_054095825.1 Candidatus Nitrosopumilus sp. bin_68KS | reverse complement strand
CTACCTTTTTCTTTGCTGCAGTTTTTCTAACTGGTTTTCTTTTTGCTACCTTTTTCTTTGCTGCAGTTTTTCTAACTGGTTTTCTTTTTGCTACCTTTTTCTTTGCTGCAGTTTTTCTAACTGGTTTCTTTTTAGAGGATTTACGTTTATTTGCTAAAAGTGCTCGTAATTTTGAGGATGCTTTTTCTAAAGAATTTTTAATAGATTCTTCAGTTTTGATTCTTTTTTCTAATTCTTTTTCTAGTTTTTGAGCAGTTTTTCTACTTTGAGTAATTGTTTCACGTAATGTTGGTTTTGATTTTGTTTGCTTTTGAATTTTTGAATCAATTTTTGATTTAACATCAGAATAATTTGAGACCTCATCAGATATCTTTTTGGCAGTTTTTTGCCTGTTTTTTATTTCAGATTCTAATTCTTCTACACGAGTATTTAATGAGCGTAATCTAGCCTCAGCATTCTCCTTTTCTTCAGGATTTTCAGCAAATTCTATTTCTTGCTGTGCTTGTTCTATGGCCTCTTTTTCACGGATTAGTTTTTCTTGTGCAGTAGCCACCAATCTTTCAATACTCTCTAATTGTGAATTTTTTTGTGTTAGAACAGTAGATACATCAGAGACATCTTCTCGTTCTGATTCAATTTTTTTATCAATGGTTGTCAATCCAGTTGAAGATCGTTTTTCAGCAGAACGAACTTGTTTGAATTCTTGTTCAGCTTTTTGTCTAATCTTTGATGCTTCCTGCTTCTTTTTTCTTAATTGAATAACTATTTTTTCTAATGATGTCAATGATACAATCAAAGAAAAAGAGTCGGTTAAGTTGTTAATATAATCAGGATTTGACTTACCAGTTAAGAAAATTAACTAACTTTGATCGCAAAAATCATTTTTTAAAAAATATTAGTCAATAGATTTTAAGAAAAGCATGGATTTTCATCCAAAAGATCTACCGATATCAAAGACATATGATCTAAAAAATGAAAAAGATGCATTAGATGCAGTTGAAGATATGATAAATCTAGGATTCAAAGAAAGAAAAGAAGGATTCAGAGTCCTCATGCCAAAAGAAACAAAATTAGCTAAAAGAATTGGATATTCTGTAACAACTGGAGTAACTCATGGTCTTAGACAAAAAAATGAAATTCGAGATATTAGATATTGGACATACCATCATGATGATAAACATTTTGCAATAGTTCTGATAAGTAATTCTACATTAACTGAGTTAGGTTTTTGATTTCTCAAAAATTTTGTAAAGTTTTGTTCGTTTTGCCATAACTCCGGCAAGCATTATTCCAATTACAGTTCCACCAATTACATCCATAGGATAATGCTGTAGAACATAAATTCTGCTAAGTGAAATCATTACAGGATACAAGAACATCAAATAGGCTCCACGTGGGAATCTCTCTGAGAGGGCATATCCGAGAATAATTGCAAAAATCATTGATCTTGCAGCATGGCCTGAAGGGTATGATGCATCAAATCCACCCTCACAGAATAATGCAAAAGTATCACGGCTAATTGTTACAGGAAAATCTACCCCCTCATACTCAAAATCAGGCCTATCTCTATCTACACCACATTTGATGTAGCCAGTAAGAAGTGTGGATATTACAATTAAAATCATTAGAGTAATTCCAATCCTTCTAGTTTTTGGGATGATTAAAACTATAATTCCAAATAATAACATGTTAAAAACATCGCCACTTTCTGTCACATACTGCATAAAGTTGTCAACTGTAGGGTTTCCAACATTTTGTGAAAAAAATAAAACTATACTTTGATCAAAAGTATCAGTGACCCCAGAATAAACCAAGCCAGTAAGAACAAGAAATAATGCAGTCAGTAAAACAAAGGAGCGGGACCTAATATCAAAAATCCAATTTTGCAATTAATTAAACCTCAAGTTGGTAGTTTTTAATTTTTGTCAGTAGATAAGTTTTGAAATTATGAATCACGGTTTGTAAATAATGTTAGTGAAAATAAATGATCGGCTCAAAGAATTTAACCAAGGGGATAATAGAAAGGGCGTGAAGGTACTCACACTAGATGATTTTGACCTAAAGGGCATGACCGTTTTTGTAAGAGTGGATATGAATTGTCCAATAGATCCAGATACCATGGAAATTTCAGGTACTAAAAGAATTGAAGAAGCAATTGAGACATTACAAGCACTAAAAGAATCCAAAGTAGTTGTCGCATCACATCAAGGACGAGTTGGCAATAATGACTATACAGGGATGGACAAACATGCCAAAGTTCTTGAGAAATTAATGAATAGAGAAATTAAATATGTCGAAGATACTATTGGGGAGGCAGCTCAAAATGCAATTAAAAATTTAGAAGATGGAGATATTTTACTTTTAGATAATCTAAGATTATGTGCAGAGGAAAATTATGAATTTACACCAGAAAACGCTGCAAAAACAATAATGGTTTCAAGATTATCAAAATTGTTTGATCTATGTGTATTAGATTCATTTCCCAGTGCACATAGATCACACCCATCAATTGTTGGATTCCCACAAGTAATTCCTGCTTGTGCAGGAAGAATTGTTGAAAGAGAAGTTAAAAATCTAGATGAGATAATGACGGTGGCCAAAGCACCACATGTGATTGTACTTGGAGGATCCAAAGTTCCAGATAGATTAGAGGCAATCAGATTATTGATTCAAAATGGACGTGCAGATCACGTATTATTAACAGGCTTGATTGCCAATGTATTCATGCGTGCACAAGCCAGAATCAAATCACCTCTTGGAATTAAAAGAGAAGATGAGGTAGTAGCAAAAGCTCATTCTTTGATAGGAGAATATCCAGATGTGTTTGCAACACCAGTGGACATTGCAATTGACAAAGATGGGGCAAGAGTAGAGATGGATGTAAGAGAGATTGCTAAAACTGATAAAATTTATGATTTAGGTCCAAAAACTGTAGAATATTATTCAAAATTAATTGCGGGTGCTGGTACTGTCTTTATCAGTGGGCCTGCAGGATTTTTTGAAAAAGAAAATTTCAGTTTTGGTACTAAAGCATTACTTGATTCTGTTGCAAACTCTATGGCAACTACAATTGTAAGTGGAGGACACCTGACATCTGTTCTTAAAAAACTTGGATTGGCAGAAAAAATCAATCATGTAAGTACTGCAGGTGGTGCACTAGTGCTTTATCTAACAGGAGAAAAATTACCAATGATTAAAGCATTAGAAGATGCAGCTAAAAAATACAGAACTAAATAGAAGACTTACAAGAAGAGTTCGGACAGATTCTTGCTTCTGATGGTCCAAGATAGATATCATGGTTACAAGAATTGCAATGAAATTTTTCAATTGGATCGAATAATTTCATCCATATTGTTGTAAAGTTCTGGGCAATGTTTCGGGCAAGACCAGAATCACAAATTTCGTTAAAAAAAGATTCAGCATCATCAATAACCCAAGAAGGATCAAGATCGCCATTTTCTTTTATAATTTCAAAAATTTCATCATTAGTGAATTTTCCATCAGGATCATTGAATTTTTCAAAAATTATTTTTCTAATTTGCAATGATACTGGCATTGTAGGAGTAAAATCACTCATACTAGTACAGATTTGCTGCCTCTTCTTTTAGTTTATCTACATCAGGAGTATCTTCCATATTCTTTCCAATGTAGGTGTAAAGAGCAGATTTTAGCACTTTAAGGGAAAGCAATGCACATTTTATTCGAACAGCCTGGAGATGTTCCAAACCCAATTCACTTAGTACATCATTTTTTTCAATTGCTCGTGCTTCATCAAGGGTCTTACCTTTTGTAATTTCAGTTAGAACCGAAGAGCAAGCCATACAAATTGCACATCCTTTTCCATGAAATTTGATATCTGTTACTTTGTTATCATCAATTTTCATATCAATGTCTATGCTATCACCACATAATGGATTTGAATCGTGAAAAGTAACATCATGGTTTTCAATCTCCCCATAATTGATCGGGTTTCTAGAATAATCCACTATCATTTCATGATAAATATCTGCATTACCACTCATAGTTTGAACACCTTTGCCACAATGTTTAACGAATTTACCAGAATATCAATGTCTTCTTTAGTATTGTAAATGTAAAAACTAGCCCTGGATGTTGCAGCAACATTTAGGCGCTCCATTAATACTTGAGCACAGTGATGCCCAGAACGTACTGCAATTCCCTCTTCATCAATTATTTGAGCAACATCATGAGGATGTACATCTGCAAAATTAAAAGAGATCACACCTCCACGTTTTGACATATCCTGTGTACCATAGATCTGAAGTCCTTTGACTTCAGATAATTTTTCAATAGCGTACTTTGTCAGTTCAATTTCATGCTCTCGTATATTGTCCATTCCAATTTTTGTAAGATAGTCAATTGCAGCACCTAATCCAACAACATCTGCAATATTTGGAGTGCCTGCTTCGAATTTGTATGGCAAATCATTCCAAGTTGTTTCATATTTGTGAACTTCTCGAATCATATCACCACCACCATGAAATGGAACCATAGTTTCCAAAACAGACTTTCTGACCCATAAAACACCTATTCCTGTTGGGCCTAACATCTTGTGTCCTGAAAATGCAAAAAAGTCACATCCTAATTTTTCAATGTCAACTTTCATGTGAGGTACTGCCTGAGCGCCATCAATTAGTGTGAAAACGCCTGCGGATTTACATTTTTCAACAATTTTTTCAGCATTAGTTATTGTTCCAAGGACATTTGACATTAAACTAAAGGTTACAAGCTTGACTTTGCCTGTTGCAAGATATTTGTCAAGATCATCTAAAATTAATTCACCATTATCATCCATTCGAATGTATTCTAGTTTGGCATGTTTCTCTTGGGTAACTAGTTGCCATGGTACAATGTTACTGTGGTGTTCATATTCAGTAGTAACTACAATATCGCCTTCATTGATATGAGGTCTGCCCCAGGCATATGCAACTAGATTAATTGCTTCAGTGGTTCCTCTAACAAAAATAATTTCTTGGCGATTTTCAATGTTAATGAATTTTGTGATTTTATCTCTAGTTGCCTCATAAGCTTCAGTTGCTTCTTCAGCTAGTGCATATACGGCTCTGTGAATATTTGCATTATGATTTTGATAGTAATCAGTGATAGAGTCAATTACTTGATTTGGTTTTTGTGTGGTTGATGCATTATCAAGATACACAAGTTGTTTGTTATCTCTAACAGTTCTTTGAAGTATTGGGAAATCTTTTTTTATATTTTCAAATAATGATTCTGTACTTTGCATTTCTTAAAGCTCCACGTAAATTTCGTTGTCATCTATTTTAACATTGTACACTTTGAGAGGAGTCTCTGCAGGAAGATTTTGAGGTTTACCATCATCTAAATTAAAAACAGATAGATGTAATGGGCATCTTACACCTTCTTCACTGAGAAAGCCAGTAGAAAGATCTGCATCAGCATGAGTACAAATTAAATCAGTTGCATGAATTTTTCCTTTGAGATTAGCCAGTAAAAGTTTTTTATCATCATGCACAAATCCAAAAAGTTGTCCTTCTTTTACCTGCTCTAATTTGCAAGCTTTAATCCATTCTGACAAAATATTCACCGATACTTGTAGTGTTGCTCAATTTCTGCGTCTTCATTATAACGTGTCTCTTCTACTTCAACAAATTTAGTTAATTCTGCATCAGTGTTAATTGTGAGTTCACGATTTTCCCATTTAGATTCAATAAGATATGCAATCCACGCCCTTACTTGGAAGGACATTTTTCTTGAAAGAGGTTCCAAGAATCCCTCTACAATAGTTCTTTCAGCCTCTTCGTGAGTTAGACATCTAGTTTTAAGATAAAATATTTGCTCTTCGTCAATCTGAGCAACAGATGCAGAGTGTGTAGCCTTTACATCATTTGTAAATATCTCCAACCCAGGTATTGCATCAGATTTTGCATCCTTATCTAAAAGAATAGAACGGCCAGACAGAAATGAATTTGACTTTGCAGCATGTTCTTTAATTCTAATCATTCCCTTGAAAAGAGATTTTGATTTGTTTCTAAGAATTGATTTTTCAACTACTCTTGCATCAGTAGATGGACTTTCATGATTCACATCAGTTTGAATATCAAATGATTGTTCATCATTTCCAAATATTACTTCAGAATCGTTTGCAGATGCACCACTGCCATTAAGAAAATATTCAATCTTGTATCTAGATAAAACAGAGCCAAATAATCCTGAATACCAATTTACTTTAGCATCTTGTGCCAAATCAGTACGCCTTGTTGAAAAGTTTACTGTATGCTGATCCATTAATTGTAAAGTTGTAACATCTAGTTGTGCATTAGCTGCAACATTTGTGTTTAGTAATTCAAGATATGCGGGTTGTTTTTCTGTTTTTGGAGAATAGATTTCTTGGACAATTGTAGCTTTACTACTTTCATCTGCAAAGATAATATTTCTAGCAATGGTGGAATTACCATCTTCAGAAAGACATGCCAAAAAGTGAATTGGTTTCTCCAAGACAAGATTGCGTGGAATATGGATGAATACTCCTGAGTTAAATGCTGCATTGTTTAATGCAGTGAATTTATCATCATTAGAGTTTGAAGATTCTAGTGCCTTTTTCACCAGTTCAGAATTATTTTTAATTGCATCAGATATTGAAGAAATTACAAGACCTTTAGATTTTAAATCATCTGAAATATTGATTTTGTGAACGTTTGTTCCAATCTGTATAATGCATGTTTCATTTTCCAACTCAGTTAGTCTTTTGTTTAGAAAACTCGGAATGGTTTCAGTAGTAGATGTTGAAAGTAATACTTGTTCGGGATCCATTTTTTTGGCATCAGTGTATTTGTTGTAAAGAGGAGACATTTCAAGGGGGAGACTGTCATAGATAGAAAGGGAGTTTTTTCTATAATCTTTGAGCCATTCAGGTTCATTTCTTGATGAGGAGATCTCATCGATATGGTTTGTGTTGATTTTTGATAGCGCTTCTTGAGACATTTTTAATCAAAGTAAATTGGGAGTTTATCCCACAGAGTCATCCATTTCTAGTTTGATTAGTCTGTTGAGTTCTACTGCGTATTCCATTGGAAGTTCTTTTGTAAATGGCTCCATGAAACCATTAACAATTAAAGATAGTGCTTCCTCTTCAGTAAATCCTCTACTCATCAAATAGAAAATTTGTTCATCACCAATTTTTCCAACTGTTGCTTCGTGAGTAATTGTTGCGTCTTCCTGATTGATTTCCATGTATGGATATGTATCAGTCTTGGATGTATCATCTAAGAGTAATGCATCACATCTTACAGTTGCCTTGACATTTGTAGCACCTTTTGCCACATTAAGTAATCCTCTGTAAGTTGAACGTCCATCTAATCTGCTTACTGACTTTGATGTGATTTTAGATGTAGTATTTGGTGCAAGATGAACCATTTTAGCACCAGTATCTTGGTGTTGTCCTTTTCCTGCAAATGCTATAGAGAGTGTCTCACCATATGCTCGCTCACCCATTAGATAGATTCCAGGATACTTCATTGTTAGTTTACTTCCAATGTTTCCATCAATCCATTCTACTGTTGCACCTTCATATGCATAAGCACGTTTTGTAACTAAATTATACACATCACTACTCCAATTTTGGATTGTTGTGTAACGTAGTTTAGCATCTTTGTGTGCAACTAATTCTACAACTGCAGAGTGAAGTGATTCTGAAGAATAGACAGGAGCAGTACATCCTTCGATATAGTGAACTTCTGAGCCTTCATCAGCGATGATCAATGTTCTTTCAAACTGACCAATGTTTTCAGCATTAATTCTAAAGTATGCTTGTAGTGGCATGTCGACTTTGACACCTGGTGGAATGTAGATGAACGAACCACCACTCCAAACTGCACTGTTTAGTGCTGCAAATTTGTTATCCTCTGGAGGAATAATTTTACCAAAGTATTTCTTGAAAATCTCCGGATGTTCATGAAGAGCTGCATCAGTATCTAAGAACAGAACGCCTTGTTTTGCCAAGTCTTCTCTTAGACTATGATACACAACTTCAGACTCATATTGTGCACCAACACCGGCTAAGAATTTCTTTTCAGCTTCTGGAATTCCAAGTTTATCAAATGTTTTTTTAACATTGTCTGGTACATCATCCCAGTTCTTTTCTACTTTATCTGATGCTTTTGCATAATAGTAGATATTTTGGAAATCAATAACACTGAGATCTCCACCCCAAGTTGGCATTGGTTTTTTCATAAAAATTTCATAAGATCGTAATCTAAATTCAAGCATCCAATCTGGTTCATTTTTCATTTTACTGATGCTGATTACAGTTTCCTTAGACAGGCCTTTCTTGCTAAGGTGGACATAAAGTTCTGTAGAGTCTTTAAAATCATATTTGGAATAATCCATATCGAGGTTTTCAGTTGCCATGTCCATCATAACCCCGTTATATTATAAATACATGAGGAAAAATAGGCACAGCTAAATAGCTTTAGCTAAATTTTAGATTATGCAGTAAGAGTATTTTTCATTGCATCAAAGGCTCCTGCAACGGTGTGAACTTGAGATACAGTATTTTTAACATTGAATTTTTTTAATTCATCTGAAGTAAATGGACCAATAGAGACTACAGATAATTTTGCAAGGTTTTCAAGTAATTTGTCATCATCATAATCTTTTGACATTATCTCAAAAAATCCACGTACAGAAGATGCACTGGTAAACACTATCCCATCAACTTTGTTCTGAGAAAATAGTTCTCTGAATTCATTCCATTGAGTGGTATCTCTAAATGCACAAACATCATAAAGATGAATTTCAAGTACATCAATTCCAATTTTGTTTAAAAGTTCTTTGAGAAATGGTGTTGATGCACCACTGCGAGGTACAATAACTTTTTTTCCAACTGCATTAATTTGTGTGAATTCCTCACCGACACCAACAGATGAAAATGTAGTAGGTTGAAGATTTACTTTGATGCCCTCATTTTCAAGGGCTATTGTTGTTTTTGGACCAACAGACATGACTATAGTATTTGCAACAGCTAATTGCAGTTTATCTAATTTTTCAACATGTTTTGCCGTATCAAAGAGAAGTTTTACTGCCTTTGAACTCATAAAAACAGAGTAATCAGGATTGTACTTCGCAACAGCGGCTAAAAACTCATCAACTATTTTTTCTCCCTTACTTACAAGTTCAATTGTGGGTAATGGAAGTGGTTTTGCATGATTTTGCTCTGATAGTGAAATGAATTCAGTTGCGTCGTCTTTGGAACGTGTTATGGCAATAGTTTTTCCATCAAGCATTATTTCCACCCAATAATATCAGACAAATCAACAACATTTCCAATAATGATATTTGTTGGAGGAGTTATTTTGTTTTCTTTAACTTTTTTTGCAATATTTGTAACTGTTCCTTTGATCATTTTTTGTTTAGGAGTAGTACCATTTTGAATTACAGCAACAGGAGTTTTCTTATCCATTCCTCCAGCAATTAGTTGTCTGCAAATAATATCAATTCTTGATAGTCCCATCATAATTACAATTGTATCGACAGATTTTGCAAGTCTTTTCCATTTTACAATCTCTTGCTTCTTTTCAGGATCTTCATGACCTGTAACAAAAACTACTGATGATGCATGCTTTCTATGAGTTAATGGGATGCCGGCATATGTGGCAGAGCCAATGCCAGAAGTGATTCCTGGAACAATTTCATATTTTATGTTATTTTCTTTAAGAAATTCTGCTTCTTCACCACCACGTCCAAAGATTATAGGATCACCACCCTTTAGTCTAACAATATTTTTTTTAGATTTTGCATATTTTACCATCAAGTCATTTGTAGTAAGTTGATGAGTTGTATCATCACCTACTGCTCTTCCAACGTAAATTTTTTCAACAGATTTTGGAATCATTGAAATTATTTTTTTACTTACTAGTCTATCATACAAAACAACATCTGCTTTTTCTAGCAATTCAACTGCACGAAGTGTAATTAATTTATGATCACCAGGTCCGGCCCCAACAAGAAATACTCTTCCAGTCATGTGTTATTCCATTCCTCTACTTTTTCTCTCCAATTTAATGCAAGATCATTAACTCCTTTCTTACGCAATTCTTCTCCGGCATTTTTGCCAAGTGATTTTGGATCATTTTTGCTGCCTGTCTTGCTTACTTGTAGGGATTGTTTTCCGTCAACAGAAAATGCAAATACTGTCAATGTCATCTCTGAGCCATTTGATTTAGCATATGCACCTAAAGGAAATCTACATCCAGAATCCACATAGTCAGATAATGCTCGCTCTGCCTCTATTTCCAATCTAGAGTCTGCATCTTCAATTTTTTTTAGCATAGAAATAGTATTTTTATCATCTACTCTAGCGACAATTGCAATTGCGCCCTGCCCAGGAGAGGGAGAAAACATATCAATTGATAGTGGAGAAAAGTTCACATCAACTCCTAATCTTGAGATACCAGCTTGTGCAAGAACTATTGCATCAAAATTCTCTCCAGATGCTTTTCTTATTCGGGTTTCAATATTTCCACGTATTGGTTTTACGGTGACATCAGGTCTAATTCTTGAAACTTGGACTGCACGTCGAAGTGAGCTTGTTCCAATAACTGCATTTTTCCTAATATTTTCCAACGAAGAACCATCTGATGAAATAAAGACATCATTTACTGCTTCACGTTTTGGAATAGATGCAATGATTAAACTTTCATCTAATTCTGAAGGAACATCCTTTAGACTATGAACTGCAAAATCGACTTCTTTTTGAGATACTGCCCTATCGACTTCTTTTTCAAAGATTCCTTTCTGATTAATTGTGAATAATGGCCTAGAATCAGTATCACCCTTGGTCGTAATAGATTTTATTTCATACTCACAGTCCGGATTTACTTTTTTTAGTTCTGATATTACCCAGTTTGTTTGAGCAATGGATAATTGACTGCCTCTTGCACCTACAATGTATTTCATTTTTTCACCGATTTTAGTGCTACATCATATGCATCAAGTGTTTTGTTTAGATCATTTTCTGTGTGAGCATCAGATAGAAAAACCACTTCAAATTGTGAAGGGGCAATGAATATTCCTTTTTTCAATAATGTTCTAAACATTTTCTGAAATTTCTTAGAGTCTGCTTTTTTAGAGGTTTCATAATTAATGACAGATTTGTTTGTAAAAAATATCTGAAACATTGAGGCTGTAAAGTTGATTTGGTGAGGAATATTCATGTCAGTGGCCATATCATCAAGTGCGGTAGAAAATA
>NZ_JBSWSP010000031.1:0-14008 GCF_054095825.1 Candidatus Nitrosopumilus sp. bin_68KS | reverse complement strand
CAACAACACCAGCTGCTTTTGCAGATCACTCAGAAGTTACAATTGAGACAGCAGCAGGTTCTGGAGCTCCAGGATGTGAAGACACTGCAGAGGGATGTTACATTCCAAGTACTGCAACTGTTGATGTAGGCGGCAAAGTAATAATGTCAAATACTGATACTGCAGCACACACATTCACAGCAGGAACTCCTGAAGATGGTCCAAGTGGTGAATTTGATACCGGACTGCTAATGGCAGGAAATTCATTTGAATATTCTCCAGACGCAGTAGGTGAAATCAATTTTTTCTGTATGGTCCATCCTTGGATGCAAGGTTTGATTGTAGTACAAGAAGCAGGAGCTGAAGAAGACGATCATGGTGACGATCATGGTGACGATCATGGTGACGACGATGGTGAAATGATGCACATGGAAGGTGCAGCAACTGCAACCGGAATGTTATCTGATGGTACAATGGTTTCAATATGGACTTCCACACCAACAAAAGGTGAAATGATGGAAATCAATGTTGAATTCGATGATGCCGAACATGTTAATCATGATCTTAAAGTTACACAAAACGGCAATACAGTGCTAGATGATAAAGGAGCACATCATCACGATGGCAAAGGAGTACATACAACAAAAGCTCTTAGCACATCTGATCCAGTAAATATCACTATTACCTTCCAAGGTTATGGTGTTGAAGATCCAAAGACTGGACCAATTGGTGAACAAGTAGTATTCTCAAACGTTGTCCCAGAATTTGGTACAATTGCAATGATGATACTAGCTGTTGCAATCATAAGCATAGTTGCAGTAACTGCAAAATCTAGAGTAATTCCAAGATTTTAGGAATCCTCTTTTTCTATTTTCTTTTTATTAAAGCAATTATCGCCAAGATAATAGCTGCTGCTGCAATTGATAATCCAAATATTGCAAAGTCATATGTTGCTCCACCATCAGATGATATAGAAGTTTCACCAGACTTTAATTTCGAAACATCTTGTTGGATAGATGAAATTGTATTTTTTAGTGCCGTAACATCAGATGCTCCTTGACTACTTGTTGGAGGGAAATCTAAAACTGCAGTTGGTTCCACATCTTCAACTGGAATTTTAATATCAATTATCGTACCACGAATGTCACCTTTAAAATCCATAATGTAACTGCCAGTTTTAGTTGGAATTATTGGTGAAAAATAGTATCCTGGTTTAGTATCAGAATTAATGTCAATTTTTTTTGTTGCTCCACCATACATGGCTGTAACTTCAACATTTTTGAATACATTAGTTACTCCCTTGAAAGAGCCCTCAGTTTCTCCAGGCTCAGTTATTTTAAAGACAAGATCATTTCTAATTCCTACAACAGGAGGTTCAATCCCCCATCCTGCTTCAATTTTGTATTGATCTATTTCTACAGTGGTATGTGCAAAAGAAGTAGAAATCATTCCAATACTCAACATTAATGCAAGAAATCCAAAAATTACTAACTTCACAATTATCATTATACCATTACACATTATTATCTTTACGTGAATTGGTACAAATGACGAACAGATGAAAACTGTTTAAATTATCAATATTGCTCATAAGATTAAATGAAAAAGTTTCTTTTAGTTTTACTAATTTTATCATTTACATCCATTCCATTTGTGTCAGCTCATCCATTTACAGAAGAAACTATTCCTAGTTTAACATCAAATGCACCAACAGGAACTACACAAGTAATTGTATTTTTTTCAGAGCCAGTTGACATTGATTTTAGTGAAATCAAAGTTTTTGATAGTGATGGGAATCAAATCGACAATAAAGATACAAGTTACTATGAAAATGAATTATCACTAATTGTTACAACTCCTCCACTAGAAGATGGAATTTATACATCATCAACTAAAGTATTATCCAAAGTTGACGGACATTTAGTTCCAAGTGCATTTCTATTTGCAGTTGGAGATGTAATAATTGATGATTCTTTGTTTGATCAAGAAAGTCAAGGAGAGCTTGTATTTTTGCCAGAAGCTGGTGCAAGATTTCCAGGACTAGTAGGTCAAACTATTGTATTAGGTGCAGTTATCGCATCGTTAATTATTTGGGGAACACAAAACAAACAGATTATCAAAGAAGAATTAGAAAAGATTGAGAATTTCCACCATGGAAAATTCATGTCAATTACTGGAATTGGATTGATGCTTGTTTTCATATCAGATATTCTAATGATAGCAATTCAAACTATCAGACTAGAAACATCTCCAATTAATGTAATTGAAACTGACTTTGGAACTGTTTGGCTAGCTAGAATGATCATTACAATAATTTTACTTGGTATTTGGTTTGGAATGGATAGAAAAAAAATCCTATCAAAGAAAAATCAGATTCCAATGCTCATAGCTTCACTGGTATTAATTGCCACTACAAGTATGATTGGACATGGTGCTGCAAGCGGCCAAATGGCTGCTCTTGCATTAGATTATGTACATAATTTAGTTGCAGCAGTATGGATAGGAGGGATTTTCTACTTTGTTTTTACATTACTTCCAACATTTTCCCAGCTAAAAGAAAAAAATCGAGAGAGTATGAGTCTAGTATTAATTCCTAGATTTTCAATTGCTTTCATTATTTCAGTAGGAATTGTCATTATAACAGGACCTACTTTGATGTGGTTCTTAGAGAGCGATGTTGGATTAATTTCTGAATCTCTGTATGGGCAACTAATTATTCTAAAAATTGCTATTGCTGGAATTATGATTGGGTTGGGAGGATTTTTCCAGTTTAAAGTTCAGAAAAATGCAGAAAAGAATTTTCAGTCAGGTAAAATCACAGTTCATAAAAAACTAAAAAGATCACTCAAAGTTGATGCCACATTAGGAATTATTCTTCTTGGAGTAGTTGCACTATTAACAAATGGAACACTACCTGCTGGTGAAATTCAAAAAGTTGACGCTCAAGAAATAATTTATGGATTTCAAACTATAGAATTTACAGATAATGTAAAATTTGATGTTGACATTTCACCATTTGCTAGTGGAGTAAATACAATTCTGGTTAAAGTTAGTGACTTTGATGGGAACCAGATACATGATTTGAATCAAATTAAAGTAAAAATTTCAAATCCCTCAAAGAGTATTTCACCAATTGAAATTCCCATGGAACTAACTAAACAGGATAAAGATTATCCAATGGAATTCCAAGGTGAGTTAACATTTGGATTTTCCGGAGAATGGTTAGTTGAGATTGAAGCTCAGAGATCAGAGAATGCAAACGAATCGAAGCTTTTGAATTTACTTGTAAAACCAAGACTAGGAGATATTCAAATACAAATTACAGAATATGAATTGCCAGAAGATGCAAAACCGCTCTATCCATTGTATGATGGAAGTAATTCTATTTGGATTAGTGATGCATCAGCTCCAAGATTGTGGCAATTTTCACTTGAAACTCTAGAATTTACATCATATTCTTTTGATGGATTAACTACGACATTTCTAACACAAGACAGCAAAGGAAACATTTGGTTTACTGATACTCCTAGAAATCAAATTGGATTTCTAGATCCCCATACAAAAGAAATTACTACAAAATCTATTCCTAAATTAGATCCAGTGATTTCACAAAATACCCCACTTTTCATTCAGGCAGACTTTGATGGTAATATTTGGATTACAATTATCAACAAAGATAGAATTGTAAAATATTCACCAGAATTTGACAAATTTGAAGAGGTTGTCTTATCAGAAAAAGAATCACTACCATTTGCTCTAGCAATTGATGATGAGGGGAAAATATGGTATACAACAACAGGTACAGGAAAAATTGGATACATTGATTCTAAAGATAACAAAATAAGAGAATTCTCAGCTGATCCTCCATTACAGGGTCCTGAGGCATTATTGTTTGATCATAAGGGGAATATCTGGATTGCAGAACATACAGGCTTGGGGATTGCCAGATTTAATCCAGTCTTAGAATCATTTGACAGGATTTCTGTTCCAAACAAAGAATCATTACCATTTGGAATTACATTTGACAAATATGGAAATGTGTGGTTTGCACAGCATACAGTAGATAGTTTGGGAGTCTATGATCCAGATAACAATAACTTAATCGAAGTTCCAATTCCAACTGAAACATCATTTGTACAATTTATGACATCAGATGGAGACAAGAATGTGTGGTTTGTTGAACAGCAATCAAACAAAATTGGAACAATAAAAATTACAGAAATTCCAATTATACAATCACAAATTCAAAAAACAGATAATTTTGAATTAAAATATACTGAAATTGCATCACCACTTGTTGCATTAGGAATTATTGCAACATCACTATTTTATGTGAAAAGCATACAAGATAAAAGAAGATTAAATGATTTAATTAATTCTTAGATAATAATCCAGATGATTTTATCCCCATAGTTCCTGCAAGTAAACAGATTGCCAATAAAACAATAGTTCCTGCAGGAGTTATATCAAAAATGTATGAAAGTAAAATTCCTACAACTACAGAGAAAATAGAAAAACTCATAGAGATAATTGCGGTTTGTTTGAATCCCTTGCCATACATTATTGCTGTAACATTAGGAATTACAAACAAAGCTGAAATTAACAATACACCTACAAGTTGTATTGATGTAACAACTGTAATTCCTGCCATAAACACAATCAAATAATTTATTTTTTCAACAGGGATTCCACTTACTTTTGCCTGTTCTTCATTAAATGTTGAATATAGAATTTGACGGTAAAGTAATAAAATTACAATTAAAATTCCACCTGTTAATGACAAGATTAGTACGGTATCATCTACACTAACAAGAAGAATACTCCCAAAGAGAAAACTAAAGATATCAATTGTAAAACCTCCTGATAATCCAATAATTACAAGCCCAACTGCAATTCCAGAGGATAAAAGTACAGCAATTGATGCATCGCCAGAAATATTGTACCTGTCTTTGATTTTAGTAATAATTAGTGCACTAGCAATAGAAACACCATATGCAGTCCATAAAGGATAAACTCCAGCTAGTAAACCTAGTGCAATTCCACCAAATGATGAATGAGCCATGGCATCACCAAATAATGAATAACGTCTCAAAACAAGAAATAATCCAACAACAGAACAAAGAATTGCAATTGCAATTCCTGAAATTAGTGCTCTATGCATAAAACTAAAAGTAAGAATTTCCAGAGACATGATCAGTGATGATGCATATGTTCCTGCATTGAGGCCTCTGAATATTGTTTTACTAGTTCATCATTTGAAAAGAATTTTTCAGACTCTCCGTGGAAAAAGAGTGTTCTGTTAAGACAGGCAACATGGTTTGCCAATTGATTTACTGCATCCAAATCATGCGATGACCAAATGATAGTTATTTTTTGTTTAGAGTTTAGTTCACGTAAAATACTGTAAAACAAATCAATGCTTTGTTGATCAATTCCAGTAACAGGCTCATCAAGAATCAGAATTTTTGGATTTGTAATCAGGGCTTTGGCAATAAAGACACGTTGCTGTTGACCTCCAGACAGCTCACCAATTCTTCTGCCTCGCAGTTCATGTATCCATAATTGCTGTAAAATCTCATCAATTTTATTTTCATCAGATTCATTTCTAAGTCCCATTCTCACAACATCAGTTACAGTTACTGGAAAATTTTTTTCAAAGATTGGTTTTTGTGGTACATATCCTAGTTCTTTTAGATAGTTTTTTGATTTTCTAATATCTTCGCCAAAAAATTTGATAGTTCCTTTGTACTTTGTGTTTAATCCTAACATAGAATCAAAAAGAGTGGATTTACCAGCACCGTTAGGACCAATTATGCCTAGAAAATCTCCTTGATTTACCTCAAAACTAACGTCATCTAGAGCCTTGACATCAGGGTATTGAACAGTTAGATTTTCAATCTCAACTATTTTCAACATAATGCCTCCTTTAGATTTTCAAAATTTTGAGTCATTTTAGAAATGTAAGTGCCATCAGATACTACTTCTAATGGAGACAAGACAAGAACTTTACCGCCAATCTCGTTTGCAATAATTTCAGATGTTCTTGTACTGTCACTTTCTTCAGCAAAAATTACATCGATGTTTAATTTTTTAGCAGTGGAAATAATATTTTCTAATGTTTTTGCAGTAGCTTCACCATGTGAATTATTTGATAAAATTATTGTATGTTGATTTAGATTATACTCTTTTGCAAAATATGAAAATGCATCATGAAATGATATAAAATCATTTTTACAGTTTGATAATTCATTTCGAATTTTTAAATCAAGTAAATCTAATTCTTGAATGTACGCAGCAGCATTTGACTGATAATATTCTTCATTTACAGGATCAGAATTTGAAAATGCATTTGCAATATTTTCCACCTGAATTTTTGCATAGACAGGGTTTAACCAGATATGTGGGTCACCAGATTCCTTTAAAATTTCATTATCAGAGTTCTTTTCAAAAATTCCAAAACTCGTATCAATTATCTCACCAGAGTAACCAGTCTCCTCTAAATTATCAACCCAGTTTTCAAAACCAATTCCATTGATAACTATAAGATCTGCTTGTTGCATTCTTTGTACATCTTTTACAGTGGGTTCCCAATCATGAGGTTCCACGCCAACAGGAACTAGTAATATCACATCAACTTTTTCTTGGCCAACATTTTTTGAGAATTCATGGAGTGGGTTAAATGATGAAATTACTTGTAGTTTTGAATTATTGGAATTTGTGAATTGCTGATTTGTATTTGTTCCATAAACAGCAATAGAGCTTAGTGGAATTATTATCGCAATTGCAATTATTGCCATCTTTATCTGAATATTCACGCAGCAATTCTATGTAGATTATTAATAAATCTATAAAATCTTAATAAGATTAATTGCTAAACTTATAAGATAATTAATAACATTAGGCATATGCCAATAGTCTCAATATCATTAAATGATGAAATTCTATCAGAATTAGACAAGCTGCAAACAACTATGGGGTTTTCAGGTAGGTCTGAGGCGATCAGAGCCGGTATTAGATCATTTGTTTCTGAGGAAAAACAAAAGGCCGATTTGTCGGGAAATATTCATGCAATTCTTTTGGTTGTCCATAATGATGAATTTGATCATGTGGTTTCAGGAATTACACATAATTTTGAGGATTTAATCACAACACATCTTCATAGTAAAATTGAGAAAGAAAAATGCATGGAGCTCTTTTTGATTAATGGTGATGCAGAAAAGGTATCAACCATTACAAAAGATTTTCAAACAAACAAAAACATGGACACTGTAAAACTAGTTGCACTTTAGATTAGTGGATTTCTTTTAGTTACAAAAATTACACTAGTAATTGAAATCACTAAAACCAATAATGCAATAGTACCAAACTCGGGTACAACAACTAGAGCAAATTCTGTTTCTTGTCCGGTATTTCTAATGTTTTCAAATTTAATTATTGTTGGACCTGTTTGATCTTCAGCAAACGTATATTTCTCAAATTCTCCACCAACTTGTGCTGTACCAGATACACGATGAATTTCTTTTCCATTTTGTATTAATACAAATGTGTAATCAGAATTTCTTAAAGGATCATTTGTTCTTCCATCTCTAATTGTAAAAATAAAATTAGTAGCAATTCCAGGTTCAACTTCTAATGGATCCCATGAGAGATTTACTTTAAAGTCCTCACTTTTTGTATAGGCCTCTAACGGAAATGCCTTATCTGTACTAGTATCTATTCTAAAAATCATTTTTTCTGGTAGTGGTTCATCATTTTTTTTCATTTCATTTTTCAAAAATCGTAAATGATCTTCTAGCATTACAAGATGAACTATTCTTTCATCATCTTCAGTATAATCATCAACAGATACTGAAGATTTGAATAATTCAATGTCATTAACATATGCAGAATAGCTAGGAGACAAAAATTCTACAAAGTCTTTTGGGAAATGGGTTTCAACATGTACTACTGATACATGGGATAATTGTTTTTCACTCCAATCAAAAGGCATTTCAAATGTAACCTGTTTAGCCTCAAAATCATACTTGAAATTAGAAATTGAATCAAAATAGGACTTTGATCTAAACTCTACATCATTATTTTCTGAATCCTTTTGTACAAAAGAGACAGTCTCAATAAGGCTCAAATCAGCATTATAGACACCAGCATTCTCAATAATATTAGTAGGTTCATCAATAGTTCTAATCTCAATTTCAAAATTATACATACCAGATGAAGTAAACAGTGGACCTGTAATTTCAATTGGGTTTGATTCTGTTCCATGCCATGCTCCAAGTAACGAGTCTTGATCTCCATGAATGGTGAGTTTTTCATCTTGTGTTGGATTTACTTTAATTTTTAATACCCCATTATCAGCAAAAAAATAATTTCTAAATATCATTTCATTTTCATGGAATAATCCAATCAGAAATGTAACATTTTTTGCATTCTCTTTTGTTTGATCTTCAGTTGCAGTAATTGTAATCTGTTCTTGAGCATTTTCAAAATACATTGGCATCTCTACTGAAATTGACAATTTTTTGCCTTGAACATTAATCGAAGATATTGTGTCAATTCCAAATCCATGTCCATAGACATTGCTTGCAGGAAATATCAAACATATCACAAGAACAAAGACAGTGAATTTTTTTAGAGACAACATAGTTTTAGATATTCTAGGGTTATTTTACTGTCAGTAATTCTTCTACTCTAAGAATCAATTCATCCATATTTGCAGCCTCCAAAATTGGTTGAAGTTCATTTGGATCTTTGGCACCAAGTGCAGATAATGAATAAATGAAATCAACTGTAGGCGTATCAGTGGTTAGATAGTATTGCTCCAACACATGATCTAAAGCATGAGGTTCAACGACTTGAGGTAATGCTTGTCTAATAATTTTCTTTTTCCACAACTCAACTAATTTCTCCCATTTATCTAGTGAAATGTTTTCATCAATTTCTGGAATCATTTCAACTTCGGCTTGAATGTACATTTTTTCTTCTGTTCCGATTTTTTCATGAATGTTAGAAATTTCTTGATGTCCTTCTACTGAAAGTGGATCATAGTTTTCAGGTTGTGATATAGACGGAGGAATAATTTTTTTAATTTTAAATGAATTTCTTCCTATAGTTTCGATGTGGAGTTGCAATCCATCCATCTCAACATCTTCACATTTTGTAATTTTAGCAATTGTTCCAACTAATTTAGGGGAATTCCATCCATTTACAGTGTTTTTTTCATCAAGTAAACAAACACCAAACTGACCATCGCCTATCATGCAATCATCAACTAATTGCTTGTATCGTGGCTCAAAAATTCGAAGTGGAAGTTCTTGTCTAGGGAACAAAACCAAGTCTAATGGAAAAATAGGAATTACTTTAGTTTGTGCCAACAGTTCTATTGAAATCTCTTTAGATATATGGAATACGGATTTTAAAATAAATTAAAATCCATTTTCGTTGAGTGTCAAGCCCAAAATGGCAGCACGGGTATATTTTCCATATTCAGCTTGCTCAAAGTATTTTGCATTTTTTGTTTTATCAACATCTGGTGAGATTTCATCAATTCTTGGAAGTGGATGCATAACAATTGCATCATCTTTCATCTGTTTTATCAAATCTAATCCTACCACATAGCTTCCTTTGACCTTGAGATATTCTTCTTCGTCAGGAAATCTCTCCTTTTGAATTCTTGTAACATAGAGAACATCAAGTTCGTCTATTGTTTCTGCAATATCAGTTGATTCTGTAAAATCTAATCTCTTTTTAATTTCATAAACTGAATCAGATCTTATTTTTAATGACTCAGGAGAAATTAGGCGGACATCAACATCATAATTTCCAAGTCCGTAAAGTAACGAGTAAACTGTTCGCCCATATTTTAGATCACCTACAATTCCAATCTTGAGACCATCAATCTTTTTCTTTTCTTTTTTGATTGTGAATAAATCTTGAATTGCTTGAGTTGGATGCTCTTCAGTACCACTACCTGCATTAATTACAGGTTTGTCAGAAACTTCAGCTGCGAATCTACTAGAGCCATCCAAGGTATGTCTCAATACCAGAACATCAGAATAAATTGACATTATTCTTACAGTATCAGCAAGACTCTCACCTTTTTGTGTTGACGATGAAGACACACTTGAGATTCCCAATGAATTTCCTCCAATAGATGCCATTGCAGCATCAAAACTGAGTCGTGTTCTAGTACTTGGTTCATAAAACAAATATCCCAAAGTTTTACCTTTGCAGATCTCCCTTCTCTCAGCAGGATCTAATTGCATTATTTTGTTAGTTGCAGAAAATATTGATTCTAATGATTCCTTGTCAAAGTCCTTAATTGAGATGATATCTTTTTGGTAGAACTGGTTCATTCTTTCAATAATATATACAGGTGACTATACAAAGTATTCTGATGGAACAGTCCGAACTTATGGTTCGACGAATCAAAGAAGGCACTGTAATTGACCATATTGATGGAGGTAAGGGCCTTCAGGTTCTTAGTGCATTAAGAATTGATGGCAGAGACGGTGAATTAATTACCATAGCACTAAATGTCCCAAGTGGCAAATTTAAGAAAAAAGACATCATAAAAATTGAAAACAAGTTCCTAAAAGATGATGATACAAACAAGCTTGCAGTAATTGCGCCAAAAGCTACTATCAACATGATAAAGGATTTCAAGCTTGTAGAGAAAAGAAGAGTATCACTCCCAAATGAGATTGATAGAATATTTCGTTGCTCAAATCCTGATTGCATTACAAACAGTACAGAACACATTGAATCCATAATGGATGTAATCGACAAAGAAGGAAGAGTGCTCAAATGTAGATACTGTGCCAGAGTTCTAGATGTAAATAAGCTAAAATATAATTAAATAAAAAATTTAAAAATTTGAAAAAGATGTTGTTGGACTATTGTCCTAAGATGATAAACATCATAACTATACCGTAGATAGCAATTGATTCGACCATACCTACGAAGATGAACACCTTAGATTGTAAAGCTGGGTTCTCACTAATGACTGCAAGACCTGCTGCACCTACTTGGCCAAGACCTATTCCTGCTCCACCTGCTGCAATACCAAATGCTAAACCAGCACCGAGGAGTTTCATAGAGTCGCCACTAGATGCACCATCTTCTGCTGCAAATGCAACCCCAGTTGAACCTAGAATTGAAATTGCTGATGCTGCCAAAAGTAACATGACGATAGTTTTCATTGATGTTGTGGCTCCTCTAGGTCCATATTTAAATCATGATGAGATATTTGTCTTAAATTCGATCTAGTGCTTTCTTTTTGAAAGAGTTTAGATCATCTTTGATAGATGTTTCAAATTTATTATAATCTGCATCTAATTCTTTTTTTGAATTTTCAAGTACTTTTTTAATTTCTTCTTTTCCCATTATTTTCCACTTTCCATCTTTTCTTTCACTTTTTTTAACTTTGCGAATTCTTCTCTTTCTCTTTCCTCAAGAGTAGAAAGAATAAAGCGAATATTCTCTTTGTATTGAGGAATAATGACATTTTCAAGAGCATTTAACAATTTTTGAGTCTTTTCTAATGCTTTTGCAAGACTAAAAATGGAATTTTCATATTCAGCAGCTTTACAAATTTTTGGCATTAATTCTTTGATTTGTTTTGATGCTCTATCAATTGAAGAATTGGTATCAGCAAATCCATAAGGCATTGATTTTGTATCTTTTTCAGTAACTGTAAGTGCGGGAATCTTTACATCAACTACTCTTCTAACATGAAGTTCTACTTCCATTACAGGTGGAGTTGATTCTGCAACAGAGTCAACAGTGTTGGTACCTAGTGCAAGATATGCCTCATTAACTGATTTGTAAATATCTTGTAAGGGTTCCCAAATTCCACCTCTAGCTTTTGATGCCTCTTGAATCATCTCTTCAATATTTTTTAAGAGAACTTTACGTTTATCATCTAAAATTTGCTGAACCATTACAGCAATTTGAGTTGATTTTTTATATTTAAAAAGCTCAATTTTTGTTGCTGCAACGTTTTGTCCAAATGACATTTAGTTACTCTTCCTTGTAATACTGATCTACGAATTTATCTTTAATTTTAGTAATCTCGTTCTTTGGTAGTTTTGATACAATCTTCCACATAAGAGCAAGTGTTTCTTCAATTGTTCTGTTTTCATCAGTTGCTTGTGTAAGGAATTCTTTTTCAAAAGTATCACCAACATCCATGTATTTGAGATCAATTTCAGTTAGTCCTGCTTTGCCTACAATACCTGCAAGTGCTCTTACTTCTTGTGCTCTTGAATATGCATCATAAACTTGGTTAGCAACTTCACTATGATCTTCTCTGGTACTTCCTTCACCAATTCCGTCTTTCATCAATCTACTAAGACTCATCAAAATATTGATTGGTGGATAAACTCCTTGTCTGAACAAATCTCTACCAACTACTATTTGACCTTCAGTAATGTAACCAGTAAGATCAGGTATTGGATGAGTGATATCATCAGATGGCATTGATAAAATTGGAACTTGTGTAACACTTCCTTTTTTACCATTAAGTTTTCCTGCTCTTTCATAAATTGTTGAAAGGTCAGTGTAAAGATAACCAGGATATCCTTTTCTTCCAGGAACTTCTTCTCTTGCTGCACTAATCTCTCTTAGTGCCTCAGCATAGTTTGTCATATCTGTAATTACAACTAACACGTGCATTCCTAATTCAAATGCCAAGTATTCAGCGACTGTTAATGCTACACGGGGTGTGATGATTCTCTCAATTGCAGGATCATCTGCTGTATTTAGAAATAGAACACTTCTCTTTAATGCACCAGATTCTTCAAGACTACGTCTGAAATATTCTGCCTCACTGTATTGCACACCAATTGCTGCAAAGACTACTGCAAAGTCATCACTTGTACCAACAACACTTGCTTGTCTTGCGATTTGTGCTGCCAAAAGATTGTGAGACATACCAGAACCTGAAAAGATTGGAAGTTTTTGTCCTCTAACTAGAGTCATCAATCCATCAATTACAGATACACCAGTTTGAATGAAATCTTTAGGATATTCACGTTGTTCTGGATTCATTGGTTCACCATTAATGTCAATAAATTTATCAGCAATTGGATCTGGTAGTCCGTCTTTTGGTCTTCCTAGTCCATCAAATACCCTTCCCAGTACCTCTTTGGATACTGGCATCTCCATAACTTTACCTACAAATTTTGCATTAGTTCCAGAAATTGATAATCCAGTTGTTCCCTCAAATACTTGGACAATTGCTTTACCGTTTCCTACTTCGAGAACTTTACCCAATCTTCTTTCGCCATCAGTAGTTTCAATTTCAACTAGTTCATCAAATGCTGCATTTTCAACATCATCTACAACAACTAGTGGTCCTTTGATTTCTGCAATCTTACTATATTGAACTCCGCCTTCGGTTGTCAATTTGAAACTTTAACTCCTGTAATTGATTTGAATTGTTCTTGCATGTCTTTATCTAGTTGATCAAGTTTTGGCATCTCATCATCTTTGACATCCATTCTTGCTTTGAGTATACTTGAAACTACTGCTAATTCACGTATGTCAGATAGTGCTGCGCCCTCTTTGAGTGCTTGTTGACCTTTGTTGTAAAAGTCAACTAATAATTTCATTAATTTGAATTGTTTTTCAGGACTACAATAAGTATCAACATCATCAAATGAGTTTTGTTGTAACAATGCAATCTTTACCATTCTTGCAACTTCAAGAATTAATTTTTCTTCGTCAGGTAATGCTTCAGGACCTAAGAGTCTGACAATTTCTTTTAGTGTGTCTTCTCTTTGTAGAATGCCATAAGTTTCACTTCTAATGCTAAACCAATCTTCACTAATGTTTTTACTCCACCATTTTGCAATATCTGCAAGGTAACCAGAATAGCTGTTCATCCAGTTAATTGATGGATAGTGTCTAGAGTATGCAAGTTTTGCATCCAAAGCCCAGAAAGTTTTGATAAATCTCATTGTGTGAGTTGTAACTGGTTCGGTAAAGTCACCACCAGATGGTGATACAGCGCCAATCAAAGTTACTGAAC
>NZ_JBSWSP010000035.1:0-15567 GCF_054095825.1 Candidatus Nitrosopumilus sp. bin_68KS | reverse complement strand
TTATTTTTTAAAAGAAAAGCAATGAATTTTTGGTAATTGTCAGTATCAACCCAATCTATGTTTTTTTCTTTACTTGCCCCAATCCATATTTCTATAGAGTTTTGATATAGAACTTTTTTTCTTAATTCTTCTAATGCCATATTTCGATAATCCCTAAAAATCAGCTCGTTGCATCTTGGAACCACATCGTGGACAAGTTCCACCTTTGTGTTTGTTATTACAAACAAGACACACATACTTTACTCCACTAGAACCACCTTGTGAACCCATTCCAAAGAATCCACCTCCGCCCGTTCCAGAATCACTACCACCATAACCGCGCATACGACTCATGTATCGTTTTCTTAAAAATAGTGGGAAGACGATAAATATTCCAAGAGCTGCTGCTAAACCAAATGGAAATGGAAGAATCATCTGCAACCCAATACTAATTGCAAGAGATGCACCTAGAAAAAGCAAATAAGTTTTGTAATTAAACATTTGAATAAAAGTACCTTGAAAAAGGTTATAAAGTTTTGTCAGTTATTTTCAGTTTACACCACAGGAATTTTTATTGTGATATAATTGATAAGGGAACACTATTTCCATTACTATCCCATGCAAAAATAGAATCATCATCATAAGGGAATTTTACAATTAATGAAATCAAACCAAAAAAATTATGTAAATCAGTTACAGAGGGCTCAGCAGAACCACTAGGATGGGAATGGACAATTCCAATATAGCTCATATCAAATGGCAAAAATGAATGTGGAAATCCTGCAAATGTAGGACCAGTTTCACTGAAGGGAGGAATTACCAATCCATCAATAGTAATTGCACCATTTTTTGATTTTCCTTTTAGTATCAAAATTCCTTCATTAGGATGTTTCATTTGGCAAAACGAAAGAATACTGTCAAGCACATCTTTTTGCATCAATACCTGGCGTTCAAATTTTTTCTTTTTAAAGATCACAAAAGTACTCCAATTTCGAACTAATTTAATTTAAGATGAATCTATAATGTATCTAGTGTTTGAAAATAGTTTTAGTTTTTCTTCAATTTGGTGAATTAGTTGAGGTATCTTGGCATTAATTTCCGCGATATCATTTTGAGCAATATCTAATTTGGCCAAAGCATCTTCTTTGGAAGACATATTTTTTTCCAAATCATGTTCAAATGAAACTAGATCTTTTGGTTTTAGAGATTTTAAATCATTTTCCATTGATTCGTATTTTTTATAATATTCTTCAACTTGTTTTAGAAATCCATCAAGTGCTTCTTCGGTCTCAGTAATTTGAGATAAAGTCTTTCCAACATCTTTGACGGAAATAGATTCAGAAGATACGGCTTTTCGAATATTTTCTAAAATCATAATAATAGAATCCTTATTTTTTGGACGAAGAATCTTAAACGGATCAGTATTTAGTTGAGATAAAATACTTTGTTGATCTTTGTCCAATGATGAAGCATATTCGTATCTGCTTAAAGGACGAGAGATTTTTGTAAATTGCGCATCAATTTCATTTTTAATTTTTAATTTCTGTTTACTAAAATCATCAAGAGTTTTTTTTAATTTAAGGTATTTCTTATAATTCTCAGAAGATTTGATTTCTTTTATAGAATCCTCAATGGAAGAAATTTTTATTTCCAGAGACTTTGTATGTTCTTTTGTCTCATAAATTTTTTTTTCATTTTTATTTCTAGTTTCTTTAAGAGATGTGATTTGTTCAAGAATAGTATTGATTTGTTCTGAAGTTGATTGCGTTTTTTCAAAATTATTTAAAATTTGATGAATTTCAGAATGATTTTTGTTCATCATCTCCAGATTATGTTTTAATTGAGCAGCATATTTTTTAGCAAAAATATGGATTACTCTGGTTTGTCGTCCTAAAACATCACCTACTTTTTTTAAAATTTGGTTGAGGGAAGTATCTAATTTTTGAGCATCATCAATTGAGGATACGTCTGGGATAGAAGTGACTCCTTTTTTGATTACATCAATTACTTGCTTTTTACCCCTAACAACAATTATTGCAAGATGTTTATCAATATCATCAACATTAAGATCATCCTTTTCGAGTACCTTGCCAATGTTTGTCAATTCGTCAATTAATGGGGCAGTGTTTTTTCTCAAAAGTTTAATTTCTGAAATAGCTTGTGATTTTCTTAATTTATTGAGGTCATTGATAATTTGTGGCACTTCTAAAAGGCTGATTTCTTTATCTTTTGGAATATCGTCTACTGGTACTTGCTCCTGTTTTTTTTTACCCCATCCAAAGACCATTTGAAGATATTGTACTCAGGGGATTAAAAATGGTTGTACAACTAAAATTTAAAATCGTACAAATTTAATAGAATAATATGACAAAAACTATGAAAAAATCACATAATTCAGGTTCAGTTAAAAAAACAATTACGATAAAAGCATCAAAAGAGAAGGTTTGGAGAAAAATTAGCAATATTGCAGGATTGCCCACATGGGTAGTGGATGTTAAAAAAACAATGTTTCTTTCTAAAAAGAAGAAAGGGATCGGAGCAATTAGACTGATTACGTTTGAAGACGGAAACAAAATAGAAGAGCATGTTGTTGCTTGGAAGGACAAAGAATCTTTCACATATGTTGCAACTGAAGGATTGCCATTAAGAGCATATGTTGCAACAATTTCTATCAAAGCAAAAACAAGCAAGAGCATAGAATTGACATGGGAGTCGTATCTAAACAGTAAAAAAATGTCTCAGAATCAATTCCTTCAATTCCTAGCATTTATGGGTTCATTTTATGAGGCATCACTGGAAAATCTAAAAACATTACTTGAGAAATAGTACTAGATAATTTTTAGGTCAAAATGTAAATACGATAAATCAGAAAAATCATTATGAGTGATATGAGATTTATCCTAATTGGGATAGGATTTGTTTTTGCAGGATTTCTGGTTTTAGGTGTTTTTGGTGAAAATTATCAGGCCGCAACATTAGAGTCAAATGAATTTGGAACATGCTATGAATATTTTGAGGATAAACCACCTACAGAAATTAGCTGCTCATTTAAGATATTTGACCAGACAATATTCTTTTCAATTGTAATTGTTCTCATTGGAGCAGGAGTTATTTCTTTAGTTAAGGGAGTAAAAGGAGATTGGGACAATAAGGTAAAACCTGAAGACATGGTAGGACCAGGAACCCAAAATGAGGATTCATCAAAAGACGATTAAAATAAAATTAATTATTTTTTTTAAATTTTAGTTTTTGATAGTATTCGGGATTATCTTCTTCCATTCTTTGATAATAAACTTCTTCATATGGCATTTTCTCTCAGAATAGTATATCCAAATTTGCATTTAAGCTTAAGGAATGATTTCTACATGACCAGTCATAAGATATTTTTTTAAAAGTTGATAAATATCAAAATTATGTTAATTCGATAATGTTTTTCATAGATAGTACCATCTCGCCAATTTCAGTCATTCTTTGATCAAATTGAAAATCAGATAATTCATCAGGCTTGTTTAAAGTAATCATAATATCAGAAAAATCACCATTAGAAACAACTCTCATTGGAATATCCCATTTAGATTCCTCATCAACATATTGGTGGTCTAAAATTCCTAATGACTTATTTTCATTAAATTTGAGTTTAGACTTACCATGAGGGCCAGTAAATAACCACCAGCCATCATCATTAATTATGGCATCAGGCATTATTTTTGGAGGAACTTGTAAAATTGCATCAAAAGCATCCCCTGTTTTCTTTTTAACCGTAATAGTAATAGTTCTGGATCTAGTCATAGAAGAAATATCACTTTATTGTTAAAAAAGATATAGTAGAAATCATAGGAAACTTTACTCAGCATCTATTTGTTTAGAAATTCACGAATTTTTTTTAAATTTAAAACATTTGACTCGTGAAACATCACCATTGATTCGGCCAAAGAATCAGGAAGAACACTCTTCAAATTATCAACCAGTTCATCCCCGCTTGTAATCATATTATCAATGAGTTTTTCAATCTCGTTTTTATCATCAGCCATATGAACACCATTTAGACATTATCTTAATTAAATTTTCAAAGCAAGTAATCGTTAGTTATCTTTTTTTATCAAAGTTGCAGTAGAGCGCACATTTTTCATCTTTTGGATATTCCAGGAAACAATCTCTCTCACTTTTTCAAAATTCTCGGCTTGTAATTTGACCATCATATCATGAGTCCCAATGGTTTCAAAGACATCAACAACTTGTTCAATTTGCTTTAGTTCGTCAATAATTTGTTCTTCAGAACCCAATTCGCAATTTAGCATGACATATGCATCAGTCATAAATCTAACAAATAACTATCATTATTTAAAGATGAATAATTTCAGGCAATCTTACCAAACAACATGAACCAGATCTTTGAGATTTCTTCTGGGTTTAGGGAATTTAGTTTGCTCCGGATATCCTATGCACAAAACAGATGAAGGGGTATGATCTGTGCCAATTATATCCATTACTTTTTTCTCATCAAACATCCCAATCCAAATAGAACTTAATCCTAATGCTTGAGATGCAAGTTGAGAATAGCCCGCAGCTAATGTGGCATCCTGAATAGCAAATTTAGCAAGAATGTCATCTGGGAAATCAAATTTCACCCTTGAGGGATTTTTGCAAAAAACCAAAACAACAGGTGCATCAACATAGGGTTGTTTATTGCATGCCTCAACTAGGAGTTTTTTCTTTTCAGGACTTTTTACATAGAATATTTCAAATCCCTGGAAGTTTCCTGCTGTTGGTGCAGTATCAGCTGCTGCAATAATTTTGTCAATCTTTGTAGTTTCAACAGGTTTGTCTGAGAACTTTCTTGTTGAACGTCTCTTAGCCATGACAGCAAACAAATCAGTATCTACAACTTCTGTAGGCCCAGATTGTAGAATAAAATCCAGCAGTTGATTTCGTACATTTGGATTATCAGAGACTGGTATGTCTGATGGTTCATAACCTAAAGGAAAAATTTTCTCTTCTTTTTTTTCTGAATCCATATTTAGATTACAAAAAATATCTTATTAAAGAATTAGAAGACATGTAAAAATAGGCATCGTTTCTTTATTCAGGATCAAAACCATCACATCCTGAAGTACAAGGTTTATTCATCACACCTTCACAGGCACCTAAGTCATTATGCATAATTCTGTGATGTCCACATATTTTACATTTTTCTCGGAAATGTAAAATCAATTCGACAGTTGGAATTCCAGATTCATGAATCTTTGATTCAGTTTCACTAGTCATAATTTATTGAGTAATTTATTCACTTTAAACATTATGAAAAATACAGAAATGATGAAAATCAATGGTTTCATTCTATAATTTTAACCAGGATTCTAGTTTATGCAAGGATGTTTTGAATTACTTCTAAGACTTTTTTTGAATGATTTGATGAGTCTTCTTGGATTTGAAGGGTTTTTGTTTTGTAATAGGTGATCGGAAATTTAGAGTCTGCCAAAATTATATCAAAAGTTTCAATCACAGATCTATTATCACTTAGACAAGGGATAGTTTTGAATGATTTTTTAAACTTCTTTTGATTTTACCGTAATCTTTCAGATCTACATTATTGAAACTAACCAATTTATTTTTCAATCTCTAGTAAAATATTCTCATCATGCCATGTAACTTGCTCAAGATCATTGAAATTTTTCCGGATATTATTCTGAAAAATGTCAAGAGATTCCTTAAATGTATCCTCATCATATAGGGTAAAAGTAGAATAATGGTTATTTTTAGCCTGATGAACTAGTCGTTTAAGAGTAGATGTTCTAGCATGACCGAATACTCGAGTAGACTTTATACTCATTTCTGAATTTTCTACATATTCTTCTAATTCGTTTAATTCAAACAAACGATTTTCCACATCTCCAAATGTTGGAAAATATTCACCCCAAATACTCCTATAATTTTGATTTCTTAATCTCGTATAAATAAACAATCTTCCATTATCTTTTAAACTTCCATATACTTCTGAAAAAAATTTTTCCAGATCAAAATGGTGTATGGCATTAAATGACACAATACAGTCCATAGAATTATTTTCTAAAGACAGTTTACTAGCATCACCAGAACGTGCACAAAAATTTGTGAATTTATTTTCCAACAAATATTTTTTCAAGTAAAGAATCATATTTTCATTATAATCAATACAATGAAGATAGCAATTTTTGAAAGTTTTTAAAATCTCTAAAGAATAACGCCCATCACCACAACCAATATCTGCAATGTTGATTTTTGTTTTTTTGTCAAGACGGTGTTTTATGTATTCTATGTGATCAACATCAGTTGTTCGTAATTCTTTATAATTTGAAGCAATTTTTGAAAAATGATTATTTGATTTTTTTTCAGTAACAATTAGCTCTCGTGATATATTCATTAAGATAGCAAACCTAGAGAGACTTGAGTCGAGGATACTCTAAATTGAACTGAATTCCAAAAAATCATTCTGGTTTTTAATATCTAAACTGTACTATAAACGAAAGTATTGATGTACAACCCAAGAAAAGATGGGGAGATGTAATTCTATTTGTCGGATTTAGTAGAGTCTTCTTTCTTTGGCTCTTCTTTTTTGTCGTCGTTAGCGACAATAATTGTTGGATTTGTTTCTTTTGTCATACTATATAGTAATTTATGATCAATATATACCTGCGTATTAGATTTATAGTTAATTAAAAAATATATAGAAAATTAGGCATGAAATTAAAAAATTACGCCGGTATATATCCATGGGAAGTTCATCATAATCATGTTCGAAAAAATAATTAAAAAACTGAAATTTGGTTCTTGTAAAACCACAGTCATCGATGATGTAAAAACATCCAAAGAGTTTGAAAAAACTAATGCATCTGATGAGAAAAAATAAAATGAAATATCAATGTAGTAAGTGTGATTTTTCCTGGGAAGGAACATCACATACTTTTGATCAAGTACGCATACATGAAAAAACACACAATGATGAAAAAAGTCATGAAATGCAGAAGGAGAAATAATGTCATTGCGTTGTAAAGTTTGTAACACATCAAGCGGTATAAGTACAGACCAAACAAGTTGTAATGGAGAATGGGAATGCCAAACGTGTGGAAACATACTTGACATGAATGGACATGTAAGTACTTTAGAAAAATAATGTTGAATGAAAGTGAAGAAATTGTTTTCATTCAATAGATAAGAACAAGAATTAGTGAGCACTAATTTTACATGCCTTTAATACAAACAACAGCATAATTAAATTAATGAATTCTTGTAGAAAATGTGGTTTTGAAATGGAAGTATATTTAAATTGTCATGTTTGTAAAAAACCAATTGAATTAATTTGCAATAAGTGTAACATCAATACAGATAAAGAAATTCACTCAAAATGTATAATTAAAAAAATACATGTTGTCGCATAGAGAAAATTTTTGGCCATATTACAAAAAATTAAAAAAGAAAAATTATTTTGCAATTACTGCAATGCATCAAGATTTGTAACTGATGAAGTAATTGGAGAAATTGCATGCTCTAATTGTGGATGTGTTATTTTAGAAAACAGTGAAAATAGAGGAAATGAACGCAGGCTTATATCAAACAACACAGATACCACAAGAACAGGTCCTGGATTAACACTAAAAATGCACGACAAAGGGCTGAACACAATTATTGGGGCACAAAACAGAGATTCAGTCGGAAAGCCACTTTCTGCAAAAACAACTCAAATGTTCAGCAAATTACGAAAATGGGATAGCAGATCACACACAAAAAACTCTGCAGATAGGAATTTGAGATTTGCACTTCAAGAATTTGACAAAGTTCAATCAAAATTAGGCCTCTCAGACACAGTTATTGAAAGAGCATCACTTTTTTACAGAAAAGCCATTGAGCAAAATCTTATTCGTGGTAGAACTGTCAAATCAATTGCAGCTGCATGTTTGTATGCTTCATGTAGGGATTTAGAGCACAATCGAACTCTAATAGAAATTGCTAATGAATTTGTGATTAACAGAAAAGAGATTGCCAGAGCATATCGGATATTATTTAGAGAGTTAGGATTTGTTGTTTCCATAGCTGATCCAATAAAATCAATCACCAAGATTGCAAGTAAAATCGGAATACAAGAGAAAACAATTCGTAAAGCAATCCAAATCTTAGATGCAGCCCAAGATGCAAAAATTACAGCTGGTAAAAATCCAGAAATCATCGCAGCAACAGTAATTTATGCTGCATGTGTAATTACAGGAGAATCAATTTCTCAAACGGCCATAGCAGAAGCTGCAGGGACTAGTACAGTTTCAATTAGAAATAGAATTCAAGAATTTAAAATAAAACTAGGTTTGTTTTCTACAATTAACTAAGATAGGACATTTATGAAAAATAAAGAACAGACAAACACACATGCAATTCCACATTATCTGAAAAAACAATATTTAGAAAATTGCAAGACATTAAATCAATTCATAGCAGAGGACAAAGATGAATAAAGAAAGTAAGATGAAGCATCTCATCAAATGTAAATTTTGTGGCAAGTCAGATCGTGTAGAATATTTAGGTGGGCTAGACTGGTTTTGCAATAAAAGATGCCATTATAATTTTAGACATAGTAAAGAAAATCAGTAATATCACCCAGAATTTTATTGAAATCAAAATAAATTGATCACACAATGTAGGTGTGGATCCATCATTATTTTACGGGGTAACTGGATTTTTTTTCTTCAACCAAATTTGTTCGTTAATCTCGTGACATTTACAATCAGTTGCCTTACCCTTGCAATTAGTTTGATGTAATGGTTTTTTGCAATTCTTGCACGCAGGATCTCTCCAACTTGCCTGATTTCCACAACTTGCACAATACAAAATCAGTTTCTCCGTCTATGACAATTAGTTTTTGATTGAAAAAATTGTTCTGATAATAGATTTTTTAACATACCTAATTACATCATACTAGCATATAAGATACAAAAATTTCAAATGCCCCTAATTTCACGTAGCTGAGTAGTTAATTCAGTCCTTCCTTGCAGATATGCAAACTCACACCACTACGATACTATCATTATGTCATTATTGCTTAAAGAGTTTCATTTTGTTGAGATTAAGTACTAGGAAGGTACTACTAATATCATGAAAGACCCTATTTCGTGTAAACATGAAACATGTTATTTCAAGAGAGTGGGTTATCAAAATGGTTGTAATTATGATAACCTGGATAGAAACAGGTAATATTTTTGCCACATCATTTAGTTACCCAAGAAACATGTTTGCATAATGCCAAAGTCAACATGGCAGGACATAAGAATATGTACGAATGTACACAATGTCATAAATTCATTCCAATTTTGATAGTAAAAGAGATAGATCATACAGCTCCACAATATTTAGAAAATAGTTGGGAAGACGACGATTGAATTTAACAGATTCAAACGTATTGAAGATCAGGATTTACTTCTTTAGATACCGTATTTTTAGATGTTAAAGCATCACGATATTTTTGTAGTGTGACATTATCCAATCTAGCTTGGAAAAATAAGAATTCTAATTCTAGTCTTTTCAACCTATTCATTTCGATCAATTCTTCTTCTATTCTTTTTGTCATGATTTTAGTTGTATTTCATCCCACTTAAGGATGAATCCTTTTTTGGTCATAGTGGGAAATTGAAAGCATTCAAAAGATACCTTATTTTCAATTTCAAAATCATGGTAACTTCAAAAATAGGGTTAAAGAAATCATAAACCAATGCAAGGGTTTAAGGTAAGACCAAAACAATGAACTGTTGATGCCTCAATTACAAGTCTCTAATGAAACAATGAACAGAATGAAGAAAATAGTTGGAAAAAACAGGATCCATGACGGAGACTATTTTGTAAATGAAGTGATTGACATGCTTGAAAAGAAAATCAAAGTTTTAACTTAGAGAATTTTGTAATTCTTTCACTGTATTATTTTATGATATTAAGCGTGTTGTGAAAGTGAACGGTACAGAAAGTTTGGCGCCTTTTCGTTTTAGGTTAGAAAACAGGATTTTGTTAAAGAGATAAAATATCAGACGAGGTTAAATCAAAAAATATCTAATAGTAAAAAAGAAAAGCGTTCCCATTACAACTGCTACGGACAATATTTTCAATATAAGTTCCTTTTTTTTGATGAGGTTAACATCCCCATTATTTTGTTTTAGAATCTTATAGGGTCTGGTGTTTATTATCAAAACATAAGTGATCAAGCCAGTAATTCCAGAAATAATTATGGTTTCTAAAGATATAGAATTTGTTTGAATTGCAGAGCCTGCAAATACAGGCAATATTCCCCAAGATAAAACAGTGGATATTTTATTGTGGAATTTGCCTCCAAACAATTCAAGATTGTAAGCAAAAAGAAAAAAACCCTCAACAATCCCTATAGGGAAAAGTAATGGTGAATCCAAAAATGCGTAGAAAATGCCAATAGCAAATGCAATCCCTAAAGAAATCATTGAAACAATCCAAATCTTTCTTTTTGGAAGTTCACCCCAAGGCTTAGTCTTGCCTCCTACTGCATCAAGAAGATGAGCACTAATTCCCAATGCCAGAAAATAAATCAAAGATATTGCAAATATTCGTTCAAGATCTGGTTGACCGGACATTGCACCTAGGGCAGCAAAACATGTTACTATAGCAGTATATGGAAGATAAAGCATACCGATGCTTTTTCTAAATAGCACAGGGCCAAATTGTGGGACAAACCACTCAGAGATTCTATCATCAGACAATGAATTTATTTTGGTTTCATTGCTTATATGAAAAATGTATGGGGTCTAGTTATTTATTAGAAAAAATAATAACAAGTTGTGAAAAAATATCAAAAATTCATTAAAAAGGGGATTGAAGAGCCCCTAGAAAAAGTTCCATTTCATAAGAATGCACCAATTAAACGTTTGTCGATGGCAAATAAGAATCTGATTCCAGAATCCAACACTCATGTAGCTGTTCATTTTGTAGATGCGTCAAAAAAACTTCCCAAATATAGCAAACTACACAAACATAATCACGATGAAATTAATTTAATTCTTTCAAATGACTCTATTCTTACTTATGAAATTCAATTTGAAGATGAGATTTACAAAGTCTCATCACCCTCTACAATATTCATACCAAAAGGAATACGACATAGTGCACAAGCTATTTCAGGTAACGGAATCTTTGTATGTATTATATTATCTTCAGAATATTCTTCAAAATAAAATGTGATTCAAGTATTGTTTTATGATGTTAAGGCGCCGGGAAAGGGATTTGAACCCCTGCACGCTTTCGCGTAGCCGTTTTCGAGACGGCCGCCGTACCACTTGGCTATCCCGGCATTTTATTTGAAATATTCTCCATAATAAAGCAAATTAGGAAATTATTCATCAAGAGTTATCAATATCAAATAATTCATCATGAAATTTTTTTATGATTTGTTCTTTAGTTCTGAGCCACTCATCTTCAGATACAACATCTGAAAAAATGGATGAGAAAATATCAAATGAGATATCACCAACAGAGATTAGAATCTCTTTACGATCTTTATCAGATAGAGGAAAATATGAAACAATCTTCATAATTTTACCATCAGAATTTGTCTTTAAATCAAAGATTTTCTCTTCCAACTCAGAAGAAATATTCAGTTTACTCATCACAATTTACAAATTTTTTACAATATTAATACTGATTTTAGGATAAATTTCCAAAAACATAGGTCCAAAGGATAAACACAAAAAAGAACTGAATTTCAAGATAAAGTAATGGGATTAAATCTAAAAGATTTGGTAGTAAGAGAGAAAACAACTCTAGATGCATTTGCAACCAAAGTGATAGCAATAGATGCATACAATGCAATTTACCAATTTTTAGCAAGTATCAGAGGCCCAGATGGTTTACAGTTATCAGATTCTGAAGGAAGGATCACTAGTCATTTGAGTGGATTACTTTACAGAAATGTGAATTTCTTATCATTAGGGATAAAGCCAGTGTACGTATTTGATGGAAAGCCGCCATCTTTGAAAACAGCAGAAATTGAGCGTAGAAAGCAAATCAAAAAGGATGCCACAGTAAAATACGAAAAAGCAGTAGCTGCCGGAAATATGGAAGATGCAAGAAAATATGCTCAGCAAACAACCAGTATGAAAGACGGAATGGTAAAAGAATCAAAACAAATTCTTACATTTTTTGGCATACCATGTATCGATGCACCATCAGAGGGAGAAGCAACTGCAGCCCATCTTACAAACACAGGACAAGCTTTTGCATCAGCAAGTCAGGACTTCGATTCTATTTTATGCGGAGCTAAAAGATTAGTTAGAAATTTCACAAACAGCGGTAGAAGAAAAATACCAAATAGAAACACATACATCGACATTGTTCCAGAAATTATTGAAACTGGAAAAACACTCAATGCAATAGATTTGACTAGAGAACAGTTAATTGATGTAGGAATATTAATTGGTACAGATTTTAATCCAAATGGTTTTGAAAGAATTGGTCCAAAAACTGCACTCAAAATGATAAAACAGCATTCAAGATTAGAAGACATACCACAAATTCAAGAGCAACTTCAAGAAATTGATTTTGAACAAATAAGAGAAATTTTCCTAAATCCTGAAGTTGCAGATGTAGATGAGATTATTTTTAATGACGTAGATTATGAAGGAATGACAAATTATTTAGTAAAAGAAAGAAGTTTTTCGGAAGATAGAATTCAATCAACATTAAACAGGCTAAAGAAAGCATTAGAAAAAAAAAGCCAGAATCTAGATCAGTGGTTTTAATTTAAGATGATGGGTTTTTTGGAAGTGTAATTGAAAATGTTGTAGGATTATTTTTTACACTGATTGAACCACCATGCATTTCAATAATTTGTTTACAAGATGCAAGTCCCAATCCTGTTCCTTCCTTTTTGGTTGTAAAAAGAGGGCTGAAAATCTTGTCCAAATTCTCTTCAGGGATTCCAGGGCCAGAATCTTCTATTGAAATTATTGCTTCAGAGGTTGTATCAATAACAGTCAAAGAAACTGTTCCTTTTGTGCCTACGGATTGCACTGCATTGTGAATGATATTGGTTAGAATCACCCTCATTTTTGTAGTATCACATCTAACTTTACAATTTTTTGAGGACACGTTCAATTCAATTTCTTCTGGAAAGGAGACTTCATCTACAGATTCGTCTACAAGGGTTTTCAAACTGTATAATTTTAAATCAAGTTTTGGATCTCTTACAAAATCTAAAACATCATTAATTTGATCAGTAATATGTAATATTGCATTTTCCATTCTAACAAGAGATGTTGACATTAATTCATCTTCATGTTTTTTGTGGCGAATCTTCATAAGATCAACCTGACTTTTCAACACTGTTAATGGATTCCGAATGTCATGAGCCATTTTTGAAGACATCTCTCCAATAATTTCCAGATTTTTTGTTTCAAAATCGTTTGACTTTTTTTCAATGTATGTAGTTAATTCTTGTTGTCTTTTGAACAAAGAATCTCTTGATTTTTTTACAGATTCAGATTTTAATATTAATTTTTTATGAATGGCATCATACATCTTTATTTCTTTATCAATGTCTTTTTTTAGATCTCTTAATTTTTTATTAAATTTTTCAGGATCAGCAAATTCGGATAGAGAATCAGGAAAGATATCAGATAGACGTTTATCAATTTCTTTTAATGATTTAAAATTATTCTTTGGGGATATGGATGATTGTGTAGGTTCTTGTGGTGTGGGTTTATTTTTTGTAAAAAACACTGTTCTAGTGGGAGCATTCATCGGATCAATTTCAGAATTATTTGAATTTTCACGATGAAGATATTTTCTCATAATGGTAAAATCAAAAAATAGATAATGATTTCTTATGTGTCTGAATTGAACAGATTAGTTTAGAGGATTTTTAGTTTAATTACTAGTCTTGATTAATCAAAAAAATGTCTCAGACAGAAGCAAGAAAAACACTCAAAGATGCACCAGTAATGTGGAGAAGAATCAACTCAATCGGGATTATTTTAGATTGTAATTCAACATATGCTGCAAATTTGGGGTATGCCAAATCAGAGATTTTAGGTAAGTCGATCTTTGAGCACATATCCAAAGATTCCTGGGAGGCTATGAATGAATCACTAAAAGCATGGTTTGAGACAGGCAAAGTCACAGATAGAAAAATTACATTCAAAAGACAAGATGGAATGACTTTTCCAGGATTACTTCAGGCTACAAGCATTTATGATGAAAATAAGAATCTGTTAGGAAGTAACACAGTGATATTTGATCTTACACAAATGAATGAGAAGAAAATAAAAGAATATGAAGAATTTTTCAAAGAAGCTGAAAACAAACTTGATGAAATTAAAGAAAAAGAATATGACAAACTAGATGAAAATTCAAAATCAGAGTATGATGGATTAAAGAAAATGTTTGACATGCTTTTACAAGTTAATCTTTCTGAATTAAAATAACCTATCCAGCATTCTTCTTAATGGATTTTTGAATATCATCAAATGCGTTTTGAACTTCAGTTACGGCAGCACCATCTTCTAGGGTACTCACATCTCCAATTTTTTCATTGTTTGCAATCGCCTTTAGTAGTCTTCGCATAATTTTTCCACTTCGTGTTTTTGGGAGTTTCGAAACAAAATAGATTTGTTTTGGCGTTGCAATAGCACCAATATCATGTCTAATTTTTTCTGAAATTTCTTTTTCCAATATTTTAGAATCTTGTATTCCTTGTTTTAAAACAACAAATGCAATAATTACCTCACCTTTGACATCATCTGGAATTCCACAAACTGCAGATTCTGCAACATCAGTGTGAGATACAATGCAGCTTTCAAGCTCGGCAGTCCCTATACGGTGTCCTGCAACTTTTAAAACATCATCTGCACGACCAAGTAACCAAAGATAGCCATCGTCATCTCTTAAGGCATAATCTCCAGAATAGTAACAATTTTCATATTTTGACCAGTAGACAGTTTTGTATTTTTGATCATCACCCCACAAAGTCAAAAGCATTCCAGGCCACGGATTTTTTATTACAAGATAACCTTTGGTGTTTGCCGAAACATCACTCCCATTTTCATCTACCACTGAAATATCTACACCAGGAATTGCTCGTGTACCAGACCCAGGTTTCAATGGGATTGTCTCTATTCCAGGCAAGGGAGAAATTAACATGCCGCCAGTTTCTGTCTGCCACCAAGTATCAACAATAGGACATTTTTCCTTTCCAATGATTTTAAAATACCACCTCCAAACTTCAGGATTTATTGGCTCACCTACGGTTCCAAGTAATCTTAATGAAGAAAGATCAAATGAATTTGGAATGTCATCACCAAATTTCATAAACATTCGCAATGCAGTAGGGGTTGTGTAAAAAATTGTCACATGATATTTTTGTAAAATTTCCCACATTCTTGATGCATCAGGAAAATCAGGTGCACCTTCATACATTACCTGAGTTGCACCATGCAAAAATGGAGCATACACCACATAGCTGTGTCCTGTAACCCACCCGATGTCAGCAGTACAAAAAAACACATCAGAGTCCTTAATGTCAAATGCCCACTTGAATGTAGAATACAAATGTGTCAG
>NZ_JBSWSP010000019.1:0-15832 GCF_054095825.1 Candidatus Nitrosopumilus sp. bin_68KS | reverse complement strand
AAACTGTCTCGTGGGCTCGGAGATGTGTATAAGAGACAGATTATATATATTATTAAATTATAATTCAATTATGTCTGTACAGGAAAATGAAGTTTTAGTAAAAATTACTTCTGCTGGAACAATTTCCATTCCTAAACAATTTAGAAAGTATATGGATATCCAAAAAGGAGAATATGTTAAAGTAATTCTTGGAAAAGATAGATTGTTGGTAAGAAAAGTCACTATTTCTTAGAGGATAGTTGTTGTTTTTGTCCAATCTTTATTGTTTGATATGTCCATTCTCGGCCAGTTCTTGACCTATCTACCCTACCCTTTGAAGAAAATCTAGACAAATAAGTGGAAATTATACTAAGTTTTATTGGCTCATTAAATTCATCTTCATATTTTTCTAGAATGTTAGTAGAGGTGAACTTACCCATTGGGAAGAATTTATCAACTATAAACCAAATTTTTGAGCCTACAGAATCCATGTTTGTAGTTTCGGTTTGCTCTTCTTCAATATTCATTAAATCCATCATTTCAAATATTTTGAGAACCTTTTCTCTAGTTACATTTCCTTCTAATTTAATATCATATTTGGCTCCATCTGAGTCCTCCATTCCTATACGAATACGTTTGTTAGTCATCTTAGAGATCTAATGGATCTGTAGTTAACAGTTCAATGGATCCCAGAATCTTTGTTAACTAATTAGTTTGTTAACGTTGACTGCCTGAGCCACGCCTAGTCCAGGTTTTGTTATTAACAGTCACCCTAAAAATTGGTTGTTTTATAGGGTATTTTCACGCCTGGAGTGGAAATAAAGGGGTGTTTTGGTGATATTCACAGTGTTAACATCCATCTTAACGCCTGGAATGGAAATGAGGGGGTTAAAATTTGGATTTTAGGAATTTCCTTAACATGTCAATAACACATCTGTTAATTTTATTTTGATTTGGGATTTAACCCACACACCAATATTTCCACTCTATCTTTTTTTAATTATTTTTTTTAAGAAAATCTAAAACTAACTAAAAATAATTAATTACAAACTAAACTACAATTACTATTGTATTCTATACTCTCTTAATTTAGATATGAATATGATAGATACATTGGAAATGAAGGTGTGTGAGTATGTCTGATCCAATAGATAGATTACTTGATGCAGCTGAAGCTGGAAAATCAATTATTAAAAATCGAGAAAGCCTTCACTTTTCTTACAAACCAGTAATTATCTTACATAGAGAATCTGAATTAGAGCAAGTCACACAATCATTATTACCTATTCTAAAACAATCAAGACCATCAAATCTTTTAGTTTATGGAAAACCTGGAACCGGTAAGACACTTGTAGTAAGAAGAGTAATTGATAAAATCCAAGAAAGAGTAGAGAAATCAGATTTCCCAATTAAATTAATTTACACAAATTCTAAAGAAGAGACTACACTATACGGATTATTGGTCAGTTTAGGCAGGCAATTAGGTTTAGAAGAGAACGAATTACCCAACACTGGCCTTGCAATTAGTGAGGTTTTCAAAAGACTACTCAATAAAATAAGAACTGGTAAACTTAATGCAATTTTTGTAATTGATGAAATTGATTATCTAGCCCAATTAGTGGCTAAAACAGGCAAAGATATTCTATATCAACTTACCAGAGCAAATGAGCGACTTGAAGAAGGAGGCTCTTTAACTTTAGTCGGAATTTCAAATGATCTTACTTTTAAAGAAAAATTAGATCCTCGAGTAATTAGCAGTCTAGGAGAAGAAGAGGTTGTTTTTACAAATTATAATGTTGATCAAATAAAAAAAATCCTTCAAGAAAGAATCAATGAATCATTTGTTGAAAACTCTGTAGATACACATGCACTAAATCTCATTGCTGCGCTGGCAGGTGGAGAGCATGGTGATGCACGTAGGGCCATTGATTTGCTTCGTGTAGCTGGTGAACTTGCTGAGCGACAACAATCTGATAAAGTCACTATAGAACATGTTAGAGAAGCCTCCCAAAAAATCGAGGAAAATAAAGAAGAAAAATCTCTAAAATCATTCCCACTCCACGAAAAACTAGTCCTTATTGCAATTATGAAGGCAAACGGCTCTTCTACTGGTGAGATTTACTCTTCATACAAAAATCTCTGTAAGGTAGTTGGGAAAGATGAATTAACTCAAAGAAGAATCACACAAATGCTTAGTGAAATCGAATTATCTGGTTTAATCTCTGGAAGACTAATTCACCAAGGAATTCATGGAAGGACAAAAAAATACAAACTTACAATATCATCAGAAATGATAAAAACTACTTTCAAAGATGATTTAACTTTGCAAGATATTGTTTGAATTAGAACTATAATTTTCATGGAAGACTTGAAAAGTTTTTAGATTCACCATTATAGCAATACCTGGATTTGGAGTCATACCAACACTTGCCTGAAATGGTGTCTGTTTTTGCCATGATCCAGAATTAACTAACAAAATTCCTTTGTACATATCTAATTCTGCTCTATGAACATGACCTACATGAAAAATATCTGGGATATCTTCAATTACCAAAAGATCTTCCATTTCAGGAGCTATGGGTGTTTGACTCCCATAAATAGGACTAAGATGCCTCGCTCTTAGAAGATGTCTCATCACATTAGTTGGTTTATCATAACTTAATCCTGGAGTGGTCTTTACAATATCATCAATACTTTGGCCATGAAACATCATAACTTTGACCCCATTCAACGATACTAAGGCTGGATTTCCTACCATTACCACATTTTCTCTTTCCCACAAACCTGAGTTGTATTTTTTTGGAATAGCAGGTTGAGGAAGTGCTCTTCTTCCAGGGTCGTGATTACCTGGCATTATGATAATTTTTACATTTTTTGGAATTTTATCAATTAAATCATCTGCTTTTTTTAGTTGTTCTTGAATAGTTTGACAAACTAATTCTTTGTCCTGATTTGGATAAATTCCAACACCATCTACTACATCTCCACCAATTAACACAAAACGAATTTTCCTTGCAACAGGATCAGGACTCGATAACCAAGAAACAAACTCCGAGAATTCCTCTTCCATAAAATATTTACTTCCAATATGAAGATCCGATAAAAAAACTGCATATGCTTCAGATTCAGATTTATTTTTAGCCTGATCTGGAATATCTGGCAAAATCAAATCTTTTATAATATATCCTGAATTCTTTCCTATGCTAATTCTAGCCATTACAAATTGATCTATCAAAAGAGTATTCGCTGTTTTTTGTAATTCATTATCAAAAATTATACCCTCAAAAGTTCCTGAAGGATCTTCTAAAATCAATTTAGTGATATTTCTTTCAATATTTCTTGTAGTAAGCAGACCACAAACATAAATATCATCATCGGATTTTGCTGTTTTTACAGAAGCTGCAGATTTGAGCATTTTAGATTCTGGCCTTTCTGAAATTATTCGTTTAAGTTTGTTAAAACGACTAGAAAACAAAGCATTGTAACCTTTTACTCCCTCTCCTGACGTTATTTTACTAGTAGGCTCAGATATTACCTTGATTTCACTTTGTAATGTAAGATCCTCTTTGATTCCTAAATACGTCTCTAAATCATCTTGATTAATCTGAAATAATTTCTGTTTACTTTTCTCTCTAACTATTTCTTTAATAATTTTCTCTAATTTTTTAACATCTACATTTTCTAATATTTTAAAAGCATCTGGATGAATTTGGAATCCCTTGTTTAATGCATAGTTTAATGCAAAGGATAATTCCTTTTTCATATACAAAAATATTATCTGGTTTAATTAAATCTGCGCCCACACTAACCCTCAAATATCATTCGTAATCAATGCCAATATGAATAAAACTCGAATTATTACATTTTTTATATTTTTAATAATTTTTGCTTCTGCTTATCAAATCGGTTCCATTTCAACTGTAAGTGATGAGGAAGCTAAATTATTCATGTCAGAATTTGAGGAATTAGTATTAGATATTGATGCATTTGGAATTTTTACACATAACACTACCATTGCATTACCAATGTTTATTCCAGGTTTTGGAGTGGCATGGGGAATTTTTGCTGCTTGGTCTACTGGATATGCTTTTGCAGCAATAGCTACGACTGCTCCAATTTTAGCAGATGTACCGCCACTAGCAATTCTTTTCTTATCGCCATTTGGATTGATGGAACTTGTAGCATACTCTTTAGGTATTTCTAGGAGTTTTATCTTAATTCGAGCAATTACTAAAAAAGTCAATCTGACTTCATTTATCAAACCAACAGTAATAGAAATTGGAATTGTTATTGGACTTCTTTTAGCAGGAGGGTATCTTGAATTTTATATGATAGAAATAGCTCAACAAGAAGGTTTTGAGATGCCTGGATTCTAATTTTTCATAAAAATTTGATTTTGCCTAATATGTCTAAAATAATTCAGTAGTAAATTATAAACCAAATTAAAAGAGAAATTAATCATGAAAACAGTAGTACTTCTATTAGCATTACTTGTATTTTCATCAGGATATTTCATAAATGAAGCTTTTGCTGAAATTTCTGAAAACCAAGCATTTCTTTTAGAAGGTTCCGGTTTTGCTGTTACTGAAGAATCAATTAGAACATCTGAAATCGATCTAGGGTTATCTTCTCAAAAACAAAGTGGAAGTACGATTAATTTTGTTATAGAAGATGGATTTGTAACATTAGATAATGAAGAATTCACAATCTCTAAACTAAATGGAAAATTTTTACGTCAAGGCCAATATGTTAGAATTAATGGAAATATAGAAAGTTCAAATGGGTTTGATACTTCAATTAGCTTCTTTGGAAGGTTAGTTGAGGAAAGTAAAGATGCATCAGTCTATGGATTTACTGGAAGAATTACAACCACTGATGATAGTTACAAAATACTTTACACTACTAAATTATCTAAACTTTCAAAGATTACTCCAGTTTCTACAGAGCCAAAAAAATCAAATGATCTAACTCTTCATATTCTTAAAGGCTCATCTGCACTAAAAACAGCTGATAATATTACTCCTGGTGTTAGCTCTGCAATTAATTTAAGATTCTTTTCTAATGATAGAATTTCAGTGGCGCCAGGTACAACTCTAACTATTGTAAATGATGATGTGGCATCTCATAGTATTATTAGTGGAAAAGAAAACTATGGTGATCGATACAATCCTTTTGAACCTGATGGAAGAATTTCAACTGGTATGATAGCCTCAGGTGAGTCAGTAAGCATAACATTTGAGAATGCAGGATTTTATCGATTATATGATCCTGATTATACTTGGATGAAGATTATAGCATATGTCTTTCCTAATTCCGATAGTTTGGTTTTAGGTAAAGGTAATAACTTGGGAAATTAATTTTCCCATTGCCATCGATAATTCATATATGAATCTAAACTGGTTTGATTGAAAACCATTACTGATAAATCTGAAAATTCTTTTCCTTCCAAATCTTTTACTGTTCCTTCAAAACTTGTTTCATTTTCCGTTGTTATAGCCTCATAAACATGGACTTTAATTTTACTAGTATCAAAATTATTTTTTCTAAGATATATTGCTATTTCTGATGGCATAAAGTGTTTGTCTGGTTGTTTTGGCCAAGGTCTTGGAACTAAAATTACACTAAAACCATCAATCAAAGCTTTTTGTAATTCTAATTTTTTATCTTCAATTGGAGTTGTAACATGCATTGTTATTACTTTAGATTTATCTAGAGGAACTTGAGCTCTTGATGCAGCAACTTGAATTGAACTAATTCCTGGAATGATTTCTACTGTGCCAAAAATTTCAATTAATCTGTCTACTACTTCTGATTCTGAAAAATTCACATCACCAGTAAACGGAATGACTAATGTTCTATCGCCAAGTTTTGGAAGAATTTCTTGATAAGATTTTTCTTGATCATTCATAGTAATTTCATGAATTTCTTTTCCATCAATTAGATGCTCTATTGTTTTTAACGTGTATTTGTATCCAATTATTACATCAGAATTCTGAATAATCTCCTTTACAATCTCAGTTACATATTTTGGAGAACCAGGGCCAACACCGACAGCAAAAATTTTTCCCAATTTTACTTTGTAAATTTTTGCCTGTCTTTAATATATTGCACAAATGGTTTCCAATCCACCTTCATGTATTTCATAGGCTCTTTAACAGGATATTTTACCCAATCTTGAGCAATTGAATACTGAAATTTCTCTTGTTTTCCATCCTTTTCATATTCTAATAATAATGGACTTCCCCAATCTTTTTCTTCAAAACTAATACTAGAAATATCATCAAATGATAACTCTACATTTCTCTCATCTTCTACATCGTTCATTAATTCTTCTTCATCATAGCCATCATGACGAATCATTGTATTTTTTGATTTGATAAAATTCACCACTTGTCTTTGAGTAATTGCCTTCCACCAATTCATTTTTGATTCTGTTTTATGAATAAACATCAAATGCCTATCAGTTAAAATCAGCATTCCTTCTTTTCCGCCAATAGAAAAGAACTTTTTAGATTCTCTCCAGACTGAAACTAAATGTGCCTGAATTTTCTCATCAGGATGCATATTGATTATTTTATTTGAGGTTGTTAAAAACTAATACAATTAGCTTTTATGTAAGCCGTTTTGAAAAAAAATATTGAATAAAATATTCCTGATAATGACTATGTCTCTATTATTAGTTAGTTTTGGAAATCAGGCATTTGCTCAAGTTATAAATTATAATAATTTGACTAACCCTGTAGTAATTTTAGAAACTAATTTAGGAAAAATTGCTATTGGATTTTTTTATGATGATGCACCAAAACATGTTGAGAATTTTATCAAATTATCTTTAAGTGGTTATTATGATGGCACTCTCTTTCATAGGATTATTCCTGGTTTTATGATTCAAGGTGGTGATCCAAATACTATCAACGGTGATCCAAATACTTGGGGTATGGGAGGTCCTGATGAAAGAGTAAATGCAGAATTTAATATAATAAAACATAATCGTGGAATAGTTTCAATGGCAAGATCTGCTGATCCAAACAGCGGTGGATCACAATTTTTTATAGTTCATAAAGATTCTAACTTTCTTGATGAACAATATACCGTATTTGGAAGACTAGTTACTGAAGAAAGCTTTGAAACACTTGATAAAATTGCTGGGGTTCAAACTGATGCTAATGATAGACCAATAGTCCCTGAAGAAGTAAAAATAACAAAAGTTACAATTGTAAACGAATCTGATGTCTCAAATCTATTAGTATTATCTGAACCTGAACGTACACAATCAATTGATACCTCATCAACTGGTAATCAAAAATATGAAAGTACTGAACATGGAATTGCATTTAGTGTACCTGAAGGTTGGTTATTACAACAACCTGATAAAACTCAACCAAACTCTCCAGATGTAGTTGCAGTTGGACCAAAAATAGGAGAGATTAATCCAGTTATCTCTTTAACAGTACAACAAACAAATCAAAGAAGCCTTGATGATCTTATTTCTGAAAAAATTGAAACAATAAAACCTGTGGTTGAATCTGGAGAATTGAATATTATTTCTCAAGAAAAAATAACTGTTCATGGAAGTCAGGCATATGCAATTGATGCAGAAGGAAACTTTTCATCAAATGGTCAAAGCTACAATGTAAAATTTAGAGAAATTATGGTATATGGTTCTGAGAAATTTTACTCTCTTTCGTATAGCAATGGAATAAATGAATTTGACTCACAACTCCCAAGATTTGAGGAGACTGTTGATTCATTTAATATTATATCTGAATCAAATGAAATCAATACTCTCTCTACAGAAACTAATGATAATCAAGAGGGTGGTGGATGTCTAATTGCTACTGCAACATTTGGTTCTGAACTTGCACCACAAATTCAACAACTAAGAGAACTTCGAGATAATACCATTTTATCAACTGAATCTGGAACAGCGTTTATGAGCACATTCAATCAATTCTATTATTCATTTTCACCAACAATTGCAGATTTTGAGAGAGAACAACCGATTTTCAAAGAAATTATGAAAATAACACTTACCCCAATGTTGACATCATTATCATTGTTAAATCATGCAAATATTGATTCAGAAGAAGAGATGTTAGGATATGGTATTGGAATAATTGTAATGAATATGGGTATGTACTTTATGGCTCCTGCAATTATTGTGTATGGCTTGAAAAGAAAATATCTGTAAATTCTAAAATTATTATTTAATTTTTAGAAATAAATTTTTGAATTACCAAACATCGTCTACTTCATCAAGTACTTTGTATTCTTTTTCAGGTTCACGTCTCATGAATTTCAATCTTGAAATATCTCTGTCAAAGAAAATATCTGCTGTCCAATCAAGAAATACTCTAAACCGTTTATCCCATGTGGGGATTTTTGACAAGTAAACATTTCTCCAAAGAAGCCATGCTATAACACCATGAATATTCATTCCCAAAAATGTGGCAATTCCTGTTCTTTTTCCAATTATTGCCATCTGGCCTTTTGATTCATAAACAAATTTTGTTTTTTCTTGATTTTTGATTAACGAATAAAGATTTTTAGCTGCAACCTTTGCCTGAGCTTCTGCAATTTGAGCAGTAGGTGCAAAAGGTCTTTGAGTTTTAGGATCTAAAAATAAAGCACAGTCTCCAATTGCAAAAACTCCCGGAAAATCAACGACTTCTAAATTATCATCAACAATAATTTTCCCCTTTTCTGTTTTGAATAATGATCTTTTAATTGTATTAACTGGTGTAACACCTGCAGTCCAAATTACCGTTTTAGATTGTATTGAACTTACCACTGATTCATCAATTGCATCTTTATCAACATCTAATTTTTTAATCATAACTTCGTCTCCATTAAAACTCGTTACAGCTGTCTGAAGCTTTATCTCAACTCCATGTCCAACTAATTTTCCTTGTGCAAACTTTGCTAGACTTTCACTAAACCCAGGTAAAATATTTGGTAATGCTTCTAAAACAATTACACGAATATCTTCTCTTTTGATATTTGGATAATATTTTCTTACATCTAAAAGAAGATCTATTAATTCTCCTGCTGTTTCTATTCCTGCAAAACCTCCACCTACAATAACAAAAGTTAGAAGACTTTTCTTTAATATTGGATTAGTTTCATTTTCAGCCTGCTCAAGCATATCAATAATTCTATTTCTTACAAGTACTGCATCATTGAGTGTCTTCATTTGATATGCATTTTTTTCAAGATCGCTCATCCCAAAAAAATTAGTTTCACTACCTAATGCAACAACTAGAAAATCATAATGAATTGAAATTCCTCTTTTGTCTCTACTCCCCCATAAATTTACAATTTTTCCATATGGATCAATGTTTTTGACTCTGCCTTCGTAAAAAATTGCCTTTTTTGTAATTGTTCTAATTGGCATTACAATGTGTCTAGTTTCAATCATTCCTGATGCTACTTGAGGTAACATTGGTGTAAAAAGCAAAAAATTATCTTCACTTACTAATACGATCTCAATTTCTGAATCATTCTTAAAATAACTCTCCAATTTTCTCGTGCATTCTAGGCCAGCAAAACCTCCACCTAAAATAACAACTTTTTTCTTATTTCGAGCCATTTACCTCTACCCACAAAATTACTGAATATATCCTATGAGATCAATACCTGAAGTGATATTGTTATTCACAAAATTTTCATGTTCTCATTATATCTGAATGTAAGATATCATAAGCCCTTGAGGAATCCTTTTCATTTAGGATAATTATGATGCTATCTTGGCTGAAAAATGCATTTACAAGCTCAATTCCATTTGCATGTAATACTTCGGCAACATAAGATACTACATCTGATTGGTTTTGTGTATTAGGTATTGAAATTCTAATCTTTGCAAGACCTGTACTGAACATATCGTCCCTACTTGGCACATTACTGAAAATTTGTCTAATATCATCTAAATCTTCAGTAAGAAATCTAAACGAATCCGATAATCTAAAAAACTCATAATTGTTTGTAATCTTTGAGAATTTATCTAAAATGGCTATAGTATCCATATCATCTGATTCTTTGACTGAAAATTTAATATCCATAATTCCATCAGTTAATGCCAATCTAGCATTTTTCAAAACTGATTCATCTCTGACTTCTTCTTTGATTTCAAATGAATCTGCATACCGCTTTATTGCAACTACTACAGTATTGAGATTGACTGAATTTCCAAGAATTTTTTCAATCTCTGGTTGAATCTTTACAGCTAGTGCTGTATAATTTATCAAATCCATTTTCATGCAGTCATAAATTGAGCGATTTCTTGTAATAATCTCCCTTACAACCTCAGGAATTGACATGCTTGCAGTTCTCATTAAAATTATTATAATATGTCAATTATAATAGGATTATGTAAGAATTCATGATAATCACAATAATCTTTATATAATGTCATGTATATTACATAACATAGGTGAATATGACAATTGTTCTTTGATAATGAATTTAATAGAATCTTCAAGAAAATGTCAAACTCTTTTTTTGATATAGATGACGTTTTTGAGGAATTCAAAGGTAATGGTTCTATCTCTGGTCCATTTTATTATGGATACACAATGACCGTTGGTCCAGATGGAAAGCCTGTTGTAAAGGAGTATGGAAATGTTAAACCAAATCTTCTCCCAACTTCTGATACAAGAGAACCAGTAGTCGATACTATAGTCGATGAAAAAGAAAAAGTAGTAAAACTCATAGCTGAGATGCCAGGAGTAGAAAAGACTGATGTCAAAATTGTTGTTGAAAACAAAACCGTAGATCTTTCTGCAGAACATGATCAAAAGAAATATCATGTTAAAGTCCCAGTACAACAAAAAATTGATGAGAACTCTGCAAAGGCTTCTTACAAAAATGGAGTTTTAGAAATAATCTTCAAGTTAATTGAAGAAGAAAAACCAAAAGGCAAAACGGTGGAGGTTGAATAAACCCCTCCTAAATTTTTGAGGAAATGATATGAGTGAAATTATTGTAAGAATAGATGAAATTCCACAGCAACATGTTAGAATGGGTAGAGCAATAATTGATCCTAAAATTATTGAGGATCAAAATTGGAGTAGCGGACAAATTTTAGAATTAACGTATAACAAAAAAACACATGTAAAACTATGGCCAGGAAATCCTGAAGAATATGGTACAGGAATTATAAAAATAGACGGAATAACAAGACAAAATATTGGAGCAGCAATTGGAGATAAAATCTCTATAAAATCTGTTGAAGCATTCAATGCTGAAGAAATTACATTATCTCCAACTGAAAAATTAGCAATTGATGAAGAACAACTACATTATGTGATGATTAACTCATTCCAAAACCATGTATTTACTGTACATGATTCAATTCAACTACAAAACCAAATGGGTGGAAAAATTCAATTTGTTGTAACTAATACAAAACCATCAAAACCAGTAATTGTTACTGAAAATACTGTATTCAAACTTGGTTCTATGACTAAAGTAGTTGATGCATCTATTCCAAGAATTACATACGATGAACTTGGAGGATTAAAGCGCGAAGTTCTAAAAATCCGTGAGATGGTTGAACTTCCAATGAGACATCCAGAATTGTTTGAGAAAATAGGTGTAGATGCTCCAAAGGGTGTGTTATTATATGGACCTCCAGGCACAGGAAAAACTCTTCTTGCAAAAGCAGTTGCAGGTGAAACTAATGCTCATTTCATCTCTCTTAGCGGTCCTGAAATTATGGGTAAGCACTATGGAGAAAGTGAAGAGAGAATTAGAGAAATCTTTACACAAGCTGAAGAAAATGCACCAAGTATTATTTTCATTGATGAGATTGATTCAATTGCACCAAAAAGAGACGAAGTATCTGGTGAACTTGAAAAGCGAATAGTTTCACAATTGTTAACATTAATGGATGGTATGAAATCTAGAGGAAAAGTTGTAGTTATTGCAGCTACAAATAGACCAGATTCAATTGATCCGGCACTAAGAAGACCAGGTAGATTTGATAGAGAAATTGAAATTGGAATTCCTGATGAAGAAGGAAGATTTGACATTCTTTCAATTCATACACGTGGAATGCCAATTGACAAAAATGTTGATCTTAAAGAAATCTCAAAGACTACACATGGATTTGTAGGAGCTGATTTGGAAGTATTAGCAAAAGAGGCTGCAATGATATCTCTACGTAAAATTCTTGATGTTGAAAAAATTGATCTTAGTGAGGAGAAAATCTCTACAGAAATTCTACAAAAAATAAAGATTACCCGTGAAGATTTCATAGATGCACTAAAAGAAGTTAAACCTAGTGCACTCCGAGAAGTTCAAGTACAAATTCCAAATGTAACATGGGAAGATGTTGGAGGACTGGATGCTCTAAAAGAAGAATTACTTGAAGCAGTTGAATGGCCTATGAAATACAAAGAAGCATATGATTATGTAAATGTCGAAGCTCCAAAAGGAATTCTATTACACGGCCCACCAGGAACTGGTAAAACACTAATTGCAAAAGCTCTTGCAAAAATGACAGACTCTAATTTTATCAGCATCAAAGGTCCTGAACTACTTTCAAAATGGGTAGGCGAATCTGAAAAAGGAGTAAGAGAAATTTTCAGAAAAGCACGACAAGCAGCACCATGTATAATCTTCCTAGATGAAGTTGATGCACTTGTACCACGAAGAGGTAGTGGAGATTCAAGTTCACATGTAACAGAAAATGTAGTCTCACAAATTTTAACTGAAATTGATGGTTTAGAAGAACTAAACAATGTATTGATTATTGGTGCAACAAACCGATTAGATATTGTTGATGAAGCACTTCTAAGACCAGGTAGATTCGATAGAATCATCCAAGTTCCTAATCCTGATACTAAAGGAAGACAACATATCTTTGAGATACATACCAAAAAGAAACCACTTGCTAGCGATGTAAACATTACAAAACTAGTTGAACTAACCGATGGATTTAGTGGTGCAGAGATTGCAGCAGTTGCAAACAGAGCAGCAATAACTGCTTTGAAGAGATATGTCAGTGGGAAATCCCAAATTGTTAAAGACATCAAGATTACTCAAGAAGATCTGATTGATTCAATTGATAAGGTAAAGCCTCAAAAAAAGGAGGCTCTTATCCCCCAATCGATAAAATAGTCTAAATAGTAAGCGGTGATGACAAAAATTAATGAAACTGTATCTTGACTTTAACCCATGCCAAGAATGTAATACTATGATGGCAGAATTGAGTAGTCCTGAGATGTTATTTGCTGATGAAAAAACTAGAGCAGATGAATCAGCAAAGTTTCTTAGACATCTAACATACAACCACAATGAAGTAGTTCAAGCAGTAATGGAAGATCTTCCTAAACAAAAGAAAGATCAAGAACCTGACTTCTACAAATAACTCTCTTTTTCATTATTAGTAATTATATTCATATACAAAATTATTCTAGTCTGTATGAGTGAATAATGAAAGATAGTCCAATTTTTGGTATAACTATTATGATTCTTCTGACAAGTATTCCATTTGTTTTAGCGATAGAAACAGAACAAGAACCAGAACCTCCAGAAATGCCACAGCCTTCTCCAGAACCAGAACCAATTCGAAAGCCAGAACCTGCACCTGCACCTGCACCATTTCCAGGAGAATCTGAATCAGAAAAAGTAAAACGATTAACTGAAGAAAATAATAAACTAAAACAACAAAACACTAATCTTCAAGGAGAGATATCTACTCTAAAAAATGAAAAGAATAGATTACAAGAGGAGATAACAGAACTAAATGATACAATTACAAGTCTTAAAGAAATTACAATGGAGCAAATACGTGTAATTATAGATTTGGCAAATAGACTAAAAGATGTATTATTTGAAAAAATAATTTCTCCTACAATTAACTTGTAGGATTTTTTTGCATTTTCTACTCATTTAGCTTTAATGTTTTCTTTATCAAGACAGCTCTGTTTCTTATTGTAACATCACTCACTCCAGATTCTACTGAAAATTTCTTTTGACTAATCCTTTCACCATTCATTATACATGCAAGGTATAATGAAGCAGCAGCTTGTGCTACGGGATGTTTTCCAGCAGTAATGTCTTCTTTCTCACATCTTTTTAATATCTCAAATGCATCTCGTTTGGTTTTTTCTTTCAAATTCATATTGTTTGAAATTTTTGAAATAAACGATGAAGTGTTATATTGATTAAGACTCAATTCAAGCTTTTTGATTATGGTTCTCAAATCTCGGGAAAGTATTCTTCTTTCTACATTTCCAGCCTCAGAAATATCATCTAATGTTCTAGGTATGTTATTTTCTCTACATGCTGCATACAATGAGGCTGAAACCAATGAAGCCATTGTTCTACCTCTAGTTAATTTTGCATTAACTGCTTTTCTGTAAATGTAGGCAGCACTTTCAACAACATTGTCTGGGATTCCTAGCTTTGTTTTCATTCCATGAAGTAATGTAAAGGCCTTGCTTAAAGCAGCAGTCTTTCTTGACTTACTTCTTTGATCCCATGTTCGTAGTCTGTTGAATTCATATTTTGTTTTATTGGATAATGCTTTTCCAGTTGAATCTTTATTGGTACCAATTACAGTTGATAATCCTTTATCATTCATTGTTAATGATGTTGCAGGACCTGTTCTTGCTAACTTCATAAAGTCTTCCTGAGTGTAACCGTTGCTTTCATATGATGCGTCAGACATGTTTTGTACTAGAATAAGACCGCAACCCCCACAAACAATTTCTCCTCTTTCAGAATCTGTTATTGTAGGATAGGTTTTGCAAGTATCTAGTTCACACTTGACATCATAATCATTTGAATAATTTTCTAACACTACTAGTAACTATAAGTGATTATAAAATAAAAACAAATTGTTTCAGGTAATTTTGCATTAAGATCATAATTTTGTAAACCAAAAATTCCTAGAATTTCTTTAAAATTAACTTGTTAATTGTAAAACAACACACATTGTAATAAATGTTAAAAATGAAAAATAATTTTTTTTGAAAAACTTATTTCTTGATTGATTCTAAAGAATGCCCACGATTTGTAATCATTTGAGTTACTGCTTCCATCGTATAATCAATTCCGTGTTCTTCTTCAAAATGATTTCTTAATTTTTCGATTAGCCCTACAGTTTTTTCTCCATCTAGGATAAATTCACACTCAAAACCATAGTCATCACATCTTAGTTTAAGGGTCATTTAGTCTGGAAAAATATTGAACCTATAAAAACCATAGACTCGTGTCTTAAACCAAAATTAGATTAGGCACAAATTAGCCTCAAAATCCTCCAAATAGCACAAATAATGATAGTTAATCTATATGATGTAGATGAAAGGTTTAGAATTTGGTTTGCTAGCAATTGGTTCTGTACTTGGGGCATTTCTAAGATACAAACTTACTGAATCTCCTTTACTTTTCAATACATTACCAATCAATGTTTTGATAGTCAATGTTGCTGGTGCATTTATCCTTGGAGCATTTGTAGTGTTGTCCGAACAATGGAATCTTGATGGTAGATACTCTCTTTTTGCAGCTGTAGGATTCTGTGGATCACTTACAACAATGTCAGCATTTGCACTGGATTCAGAAAATCTTCTTGAAAACAATCATTATGGTTCACTCATAATCAATGCAGTTGCAAATGTTAGCTTGTCAATCATAGCATTATTTGGAGGAAAATCCTTAATGAGTGCAATAATTAACAATTAATAGAAATGGTCTACTCTTATCAAGTTGTAAAATTTCAAACAATCTCTTTTGTTCAAGGAACTCATTGGTCACAATCAGTTGGTGACAAAGGAATTCTGTACAAATCACTTAAAGATCCATTTTCTAAGATTATAATTCAATCATCTAATGGTTCAAAAAAACTATA
>NZ_JBSWSP010000028.1:0-19786 GCF_054095825.1 Candidatus Nitrosopumilus sp. bin_68KS | reverse complement strand
TCATTTGCAGTAAGTGCTGCTCTTACCACCTCAATCATGGTTCCAAAATTAATTTTCAATTTCATCTTGTGTTTTGTTTCTGTCTCTTTTTTGATTCTGTCATAAATTTTCTTAATGTGGTTTAATTCTGCAATACTGCTAATTTGTGGGATCATAATTTGTGGATGGACCTTTACTTTTTTCTTTGTTAGTTCTACTAGTGCATCAAATACTGCTTGAATCTGCATCTCGTATATTTCGGGATATGTAATTCCTACTCTTACACCCCTGTGTCCCATCATTGGATTGATTTCAGCTAATTCTCTTGCTCTTTTTAAAATAATTTCTGCTTTGTTAACTCCATTTGTATCTCCACCTGCTTTTAATTTTTGAATTCTTTCAACTAATTCTTCTGGATTTGGCAAGAATTCGTGTAGTGGTGGATCTAATAATCTGATAGTTACTTCATATCCTTCCATTGCTTGAAGGATTTCAATAAAGTCGCTTTTTTGGAGTTGACCTAATTTGCTTAAAATTTTACTTCGGTCTTCAATATTTTCCGCCATTATCATTTCTACAAATAAATTGATTCTGTCGCTACCGTTGAACATTCTTTCAGTTCTGCATAATCCAATACCTTGACCTCCGAATCTCCTTGCAAGTTTTGCTCCTTCAGGGGTATCTGCGTTTGCTCTAATTCCTAATGTTTTAGTTTTTTGAGCCCAATCTAAAATTTGTTCAAAGTCTTTTGTCATTTGTGGTTCTACTGTTGGGACTTCGCCAATAAAGACAGTTCCTACACTTCCATCTATGGTAATTGTATCTTTTTCTTTGATAGTTATACCATTTGCAGTACATGTGTTGTTTTCATAATTGATTTTTAATTCTGGGCATCCTACAATACATGGTTTTCCCATTCCTCTTGAGACAATTGCTGCATGAGATGATTTTCCTCCCAAACTAGTCAAAATCCCTTCTGATGAAAAAAAGGCTGGAACATCTTCTGGTTTTGTTTCTTTTCTTACTAGAATCACTTTATTTCCTGCATCCCCTAATTCTATTGCTTTTTTTACATCAAATACTACCATTCCACTTGCAGCTCCTGGTGATGCTGCAATTCCTTTAGCTAATTGTTTATAATTTTTAATTTTTGATTCATCCATTGTTCTATGAAGTAACGCTTCTAATTGTTGAGCAGGGATTCTTACAAGTGCTCTATTTTTACCAATTAATTTTTCTTTAACCATGTCTACTGATGTTTTTACAAGTGCACTTGCACTCATTTTTGCAGTTCTTGTTTGCAATAAATAGAATTTCCCTTGTTCTATAGTAAATTCAATATCTTGTGGTTCTCTGAAATGCTTTTCTAATTTTGCACAAGCATTACTTAATTCCTTATGTGATTTTGGCATGTCTCTTTTTAGAAATTCAATATTTGTTCCTGTTCTTACTCCTGCAACAACATCTTCACCTTGGGCATTGATCAGGTATTCTCCTTCTAACTCTTTTTTACCGTTGTTTCCGTTTCTTGTAAAGACAACTCCTGTTGCACTATCGTCTCCCATATTTCCAAAAACCATTGCAACAACATTTACTGCAGTACCATTTGCAATATCTTTTGTGATGTTATTTTTTTCACGATAAACTATTGCCCTTTCTCCCATCCAACTTTTAAAAACAGCTTCAATTGACAATACCAGCTGCTCATTTGGTGTGTCTGGAAATTTTCTTTTAGTATGTTCTTCACAGATTTTTTTATATTCTGATACAATATTTTTTAAAGATTCTACACTCAGTTTACTATCATCTGTAACTCCTTGTTTTTCTTTTGCAGAGTCTAAAACATGGTCAAATTTTTCATCATTTACTCCAAACACTACTTTCCCAAATAACTGAATAAATCTTCTATACGAATCCCATGAAAATCGTGGATTTTTTGTTTGTTCTGCAAAACCTTCCACTGTTTTCTCATTTAGCCCTAAATTCAAAATTGTATCCATCATTCCGGGCATTGAGATGGCAGCACCCGAACGGACTGAAACTAGTAATGGATTTTTTGTTGAATTCCATTTTTTCCCTGTCTTTTTTTCCATTTTTGCAATGTTTTTCATTACTGCAGGCATGACATCTTTGGGGAGTTTCCCATTGTTATCATAATACTTGTTACAAACTTCAGTTGTGATCGTAAATCCTGGTGGTACTGGAAGTTTTAGACGGGTCATCTCGCTTAACCCTGCTCCTTTTCCACCTAGAAGCATTCTATTTTTACTATCTGCCTCTTCAAATGCATATACTGGTTTTGTTTTTACCATGCAAAATTGCGTAAATTTTTTGGCTTTTTAAACTAATGCCTTGGCAAATTCTGAAATTATTTTATTCCAATCTTTTGCTTTGATAATTCCACTTGCAACTAGGATGCCTTTTGATCCTAATTCTACAGCTTTTGCTACATCTTCGCCAGATACAATACCTGCACCACAAAGTAGTTTTGTTTTATTTTTTGAATTATTTATTATGCTAGCAGCTTTTGAAATCAATTCTGGTTGTTCTTTTGATACTGCCTTTCCTGATCCAATCAATTCTGGAGGCTCTATTGCAATATAATCTGGATTTAATTTGACATATTTTTTTACTTCTGCAACATCTTTGACACAAAGAATTGATATCATTTTCAATTCTTTTAATTTTAAAACTAATTTTTGAATTTCTTTACTTGAAATTCTATGCTCGCTGTGATTAATTAGAGATCCTTTTACTTTGGATTTTTTTAGCAACTCTGGAATGATGAACCCTGTGGTACTTCCAATTTTAGAGTCATCGATATGCTGAGCAAAAATTGGAATTGAACTATTTGCAACTAATCCGACTAAATGTTGAGGTGGGGATATTGCAATTTTTATTTTATATTTTTTTGATACATTTTCAGCAATTTTTACAAATTTGATTATTTTATCTCCTGAAATCTCTTCATAGTTTTTACAATTTATGACAAACATCTTTCTTTGAAATTTTTTGTATGGTATTTAATTCTTCATTGTGATTAAGATGCATTTGCTCTAATGTCGTATCTTTTTTTCATTCCTAATACAATAATCATTAGAATCAATCCTGACATGTTAGTCCCAATAATGAATACATCTGAGATAATTATGCCATATAACAACCATAAAATTGAGCCAGCTGCAATGAAAATCATCAAAAATTTTGAAACATCTTTGAGTCTTTTAGTCTTGTATCCTTTGTAGATTTGTTCCACCCAACCCATTAAAATTAAAATTCCTGCTGTAATTCCCAATAATGTTAAAAGAGTTCCATCGACTTCCATTATCTATTCTAACTCCAAAAAAATTCATCTAATCCTGTTTGTTTTGGTTTTCCTAAAATTGTATCAAAATCTAAATCCATGGATGATGTAATTTGCTCTAATGTTGATTCCATAAACTCCATGTATTTTTTTGAATCAATCTCTTCTTTTTTTGCCATTTCTACAGGTTTTACACCTGGTTTGTTTAAAATTTTAATAAACGAAATCCTGTCTCCTTTTTTTATCTCTCTAATTGTTTCTAATTGTTTTGCAGCTCTGATGTGCTGAGGGATGGTTTTTGTATATTCTGACGGAGCTTTACTAAGCATCACATTGAATGTCAAGTCTTCCAGTGGAATTTCTTTTGCTTCTACTTTTTTACCACACGTTGCAATCTTTTCTGAAATCTGCTGTTTTGCTTTTACGAAATCTTCCACTGTTTGGACTTTTGATAATACCTCTAGTAATTCATAAAATAATTTTCTGATAAATGGCGGTGTGTGTGATTTCTTTCCTGTAAGTCCTTTGACATCAACACTTCCATCATTTGTTACTCCAAGATAATTTTTCTTTCTATTACTTAACACACAGTATCTGTATGTTTTATCAATCTCCAAATCTACTCCATGGTCTTTTTTTGCTTGCTCAATCACTGTCTGGATTTGTTCTTTAGTTGGTTTTTTAATGAATAATGAATCTGTATCTCCGTATAATACTTCAATTCCTGTAGATTCACATTTTTTAATTGTCTCTAAAATCGTATGTCTTCCTATGGCAGTGGTAGCTTCTGCCACTGGTAGAAAATATAATGGAAATATCTCTGCACCCATTACCCCATAGCTTGCATTCAGTATGACCTTGAGCGCTTGACTGACTACTGTATATTGCTGCCTTTGTTCATCAGTTAGAGTCTCTTTTTTTGATAAACTCTTGTAATAATTTACTCTCAAATCCCTTAGTGAACCGATAATCATTGATGTTAGTCCATTTCTTTTAGAGCAAGCCCAATGATTTGTCTGCTCAATAATATTTTTCTTACATTCTTCATGAGAACATCTTACCGTTTCATATGATAGATTTCTGACTTTGATGATGCTAGGATACAGGCTAGCGAAATCCATTACCACTACATCAAAATGAATTCCTTCTTTTGGTTCTACCACTAAACCTCCGCGATATTTTTTATCTTTAATGACTGCATCTGATAATACTCCTTCAGATCTTCTTTGCAACTCTTCTCTTTTTGGAATTAAGCAGTTTCTTCTTCTATGTTCATAGTATAGCAGACTCCTAATCCATTGAGATACTCCCATCCTAGCAATATCGTCAATTGGCATTCTACCAATTCTTGCAATGATGACTAGTAGATTCATTAGCAAATCTTTGTTGAAACTGGTAAGCTCAAATGTTAGTAGCGCATCGTTGTAACAATAATTTGCAGTTTGATAAAGGGATAATTGATCAAATTCTAAACCATAATCTATCTTTTCTTTACCAAGTAGAGCTTTTGATACGCTATTTAGTGAAAAATTTGTATACTTTTGGCTGAATGCATAAATTTGAAATGAGCGATTAGAAAGTGTTCTATACAAATCAAGATGAACGCCTTCCTTTAATGTTGCAGAATCTCTCATCATATAAAATGGATTTTCAGAATTTTTTATCCCTAATCTCTCTGCCCTATTGTAAAGATAGGGTAAATCAAATTCATCTCCATTATATGTTACTACAAATGGAAATTCCTTAATGATTTTAAATGCATCATGAATCATTTCTTTTTCTTTGTCTAATTCATAAAATGTAATTTTGATATTTTTCTCTAATTCATTAACTCCTTCCTCAGTTCCTTCTGTTTTGAGAACAAAAATCTGATCGAATCCATCTGAGCCTTTCATTCCAATTGCTGTCACTTTTTTTTCAGCAATTTTTGGATCCGGAATTCTTCCTATCTCTGCTTCAACTTCGATATCTACACTTAGTCTTTTTATTTTTGGAATCGGCTGATTTAGTAAGTCTGCCCACTCTGTTATGTATTTTTTAAATTCTTCAGCATCCACCATACTTTTACTATCTACTTTATCCCAAAGCAAACTTTTCAATGCGATTTTAACTTCATCCGAAATTTCCAAATCATGTGGTTTTAGCTTTTTATCTACTATCTCATAATATTTACCAACAATTAACTTTCTATCGTAAAGATAGTTTTCATAATATTTGATGTCAGATTCCCACGTTTCAATTACATTTCTGATACTTTTATCCCCTGCAGTGCCACCAATTGCTAGCGGATCTGCAACTGTGATTTTTGACATGTCAATTTCTTTATCAGTAATAAGATCAAATTTCTTAACAGTTTTGATTTCGAAAACATCTTCCCTTTCTTGAAGAAAATCTAATTCGTCAGGTGATAATCTTGAATAACAATAAGGTTTGTGTCCTGTTTCATCCTTCCATAAAATTAGTTTTTGAGATTCAGGATTGTAGAATTTTAAAACTGCGGATTTTGAATTATTGTCATAAGTGGCAGAAACAAGCATTGATGGAGACATTGATTCAACTTGTTCAGTATTTGTAAGATTTACTTGCATTTTATTACACGGAATTCTCGTATTTGCTGACTAGTTTGCTTGCCCATTTTGAAATTTCATTTTTGTCCAGTTGAATTACTTCCACTCCTGCCTCCTTTAGTAAATCATAATCTGTTTCAGGATATGAGTCAAGACATACAAATTTTTTAATTCCAATTGTTATTGCCATTTTGGTGCATTCCAAACATGGGACGAATGTTGTGTATAATACTGCGCCCTTTATACCAGCTTCAATTCCTAAAATAGCACAATGCATTATTGCATTTGCTTCTGCATGATTACAAAGACATCTATCTAATGATGCACCTGATTCTATCTTTCCCTCCATTCTGAGCTGGCATCTCTTACATCCTCCTTCAAAACAATTTTTGATTCCTGGTGGTGTTCCATTATACCCTGTTGCAAGCTGTCTGTGATTCCTAACAATCACTGCGCCTACCTGTCTTGTCATGCAGTTTGAACGAAGCTTTGCCAATTCTGCTTGAAGCATAAAGTATTCATCCCATCCTGGCCTATCAAAAGAATCACTCACACAGATTGTCTTTACCTGCTCAATATATGGATCACGCTAATTCTAGTTTTTCATGCGATCAGTTTTGAACAATTTGAAAATACTTGAATAAAAAAATACAAAAACTTCTTTAATCTCTTATGGTCTTTTGATTTAATGGTAAGCTATTCTGCACAAGTGAACGTAATTCACAAAAAATTTGAAAATGCTGTTAAAAGAGCAAAAACCAAACAAGCTCTAAATAAAGCATACAGTGTTCACAAAAAAGATCATGAAACATTATTGAAAAAACATCTTCGTGAAGAAACTGTGATGATAAACAAAGCAAAGAAAAAGCTAGAATAAAATTTAGTTTTTTAATTTTTATTTTTCGTATTTTACGGGTTCTCTAGTATTTTTTCTTTTTTTTAAAATTTGCATGATTTTGTTTTGAGTGAAATTTTTCAAGAAATGCTTGATGAAATTTTTAATTTTTAGGCCTTTTCTGGGCTCAATTCTCTCTTTATCTTGCAATTTTTCTATTTATTGATTTTTCTGATATTTTCATGATAAAACCACTGCTCAATTTTGAGTAATGGATAGTATTTTGCTATACGAAAGCATAAAATCAATAAATTGTGATTAATACTATAACTTGGAACAATATCTTGAGAAAAAATATGTTCAAAAAAACTCTATAGAAAAACGTGATTATCAGGTAAATCTTGCAAATCAGGCAATTGAAGAGAATTGTATTGTTGTTTTACCTACGGGATTGGGAAAGACTGCCATCGCATTACAAGTAATTGCTGAATATCTGTCAAAAGGAACTGGTGGGATATTATTTTTAGCTCCTACTAGGGTATTAGTAAATCAACATTATGAATTCTTAAAAGAACATCTTACGTTGGATGACATTTCATTGATAACTGGTGAAGATGCAATTCAGAAACGAACTAAACTTTGGAATAATAGTGTAGTCTGTGCAACTCCTGAAATCGCTAGAAATGATTTGAATAGGGGGATTATCACTCCTGATCAATTCAGTCTTGTAATTTTTGATGAAGTTCACAGAACAGCTGGGGATTACGCATATTCTGGAATCGCACAAAGTTTTGAAAATTCTCCTGCAAGAATTTTAGGAATGACAGCTACACTTCCAAGTGAAAAAGAAAAGGCAACAGAGATTTTAACAAAACTTCGAATTTCTAGTGTTGCTGAACGACGAGAAGATAGTCCTGATGTAACTCCTTACACTCAAGAAACTCATACCGAATGGATTAATGTGGAACTTCCTACTGAACTAAAAGCAATTCAAAGATTATTGAAATTGGCATTAGATGAACGTTATTCCATTTTGAGAAAAAATGGAATTAGAATGGCCGAACAGCAATCACTTTCTGCCTTGTTGAGAATACGACAATTTGTATTAAATCAGAATAGACGCTCGGCGAAACCTCTTTTTACTGGAATTAGAATTCACTATGCTCTAAATATTCTTGAAGCTCATGGAATTACGCCTTTTCTAAAATTCTGTGAGCGTGCACAAGCAAAAAAAGGTGTAGGGGTAAAGGAACTTTTTGAAGTAGATCCTAATTTTACAAAGGCCATTGAACTTGCAAAAGAAGCCCAATCGCGAGGAATTGAGCATTCTAAAATTCCAAAATTAAAAGAAATTCTTGAATCTGTTCCGGGTAAGGCTTTGATATTTACCAGCTATCGTGATTCAGTAGATCTTATTTTCAATAAATTAACTGAAATGGGTATTTCAGCTGGAATCTTGATTGGGAAAGCCGGTGATGCTGGTTTAAAACAAAAAAAGCAAATTGAAACCGTACAAAAATTTCGAGATGGTGTTTTTCAGGTATTGGTTGCAACGCGTGTTGGTGAGGAGGGTCTTGATATTGCTGAGGTAAATCAAGTTATTTTTTATGATAACGTTCCAAGTTCAATTCGATTTATTCAAAGAAGGGGGAGAACTGGAAGAAAAGATACTGGCAAACTAGTAGTGCTAATCGCAAAAAATACTATTGATGAGACATATTATTGGATTGGAAAAAGAAAGATGACTGCTGCAAAATCCATGGGAGATAAAATGACAAAGATTTTAGAACAAAATCAAGAAATTGAATCTCAGAAAACCGGATTGGATGCTTTTCTCTAGATTTTATATTGCTCGGAAATTAATTCCATAATTTTTTGTTTTCTTTGAATGATCTTATTTTTCATTCCTGATTCTAAATGGTGGATACTGCTTTCCTTTGCGATTAGTAAATTTTCTAGTCTTAACTCAAATTGATTTTTTAGAAAACCCATTATTTCATCAAATCCTCCATCAATTTCTAAATTTTCAAATGATTCTTTTGCCAAATTAGAAATTGATTTTTCCAGATATGTCAGAATCTCTTCTAGTGTTTTTTCATTTAATAATCCCATGAATAATTTTCTCTATATTTCCCCAAAAAATGTTGTGTATTTTATTTTGGTTTAAAAGGTATGGAAATTGATTTATTACTTCTAAACTATTTTTTGATATCTCTATTTGTTGCCTTCAAAAAATACAAAATCTAATGATATGGTGAAATTATTAGAGAAAGAAAAAGAATTACATTGCCTAATTCGAGCTGATTTTGAGAAAATCACTCAGAAAATCGATGATAATTTTGAAAAAATAATAAAGTCAAAATCATCATGATTAGGTTTACTCGAATCTTTTGATAATGTGATATCCAAATTCTGTTTTAATTGGCTCTGAAATCTCACCAATTTGTAGCTTGAATGCTGCCTCTTCAAATGGTTTTACCATCATGCCTTTAGTAAAATAGCCTAAACTTCCATCTTTTTTTGCACTACCTGAATCGATTGATAATTCTTTTGCTAATTTGCCAAATTTTTCACCATTATTGATTCTCTCCATTATTGCAAGTGACTCACTTTGTTTTTCAACCAGTATGTGTGAGCATTTGATTTTGACTGCCATTGCTGGATGCTGAATTAACTAATTCTTATTTGTTTTCCATCCTGTATTTTTAATTAACTTAATCTTGATGTTTACGATAAATACGTAGAACAATTTATTATGTTAGTCATATGTGATTATATGATGAGTGATTATGTGGATCCTTCATTGCTTGTTAAATTTAGATTTGTTGATGAGAAAAAATCTGAAATTGCACTATTGACTTTTGAGCAGTATTCTAACATCAAAGATTTACCTATAACAAAAGAATGTAAAATAGTTAAAAACCAAAAACCTACCTTATCAAAAAGGGATGTTGCTGCTATCAATAAAAAAATTGCTTCTTTATCAAAATCTCACACTCAGAAATTGGCTGAGTGATGTTTGTCTAGAAAAACAAAAATGATTAATTCTATTAGTTCTTGATATTCATATGTTTGAAAATTTATGTGGGAATTGTAATCATAAAAATTGTTGTACCGACTCTGCAGTTCCATTAGTGTTTTCAAATGAAATACAAAAAATCATGAAAATTGAGCCTGTTCTTGAAAAATACATCCAAACAAAAAAAATTAATGGTAAGAATATCAATACCCTCAAAAAGAAAAATAATTCAACCGAATGTGTTTTTTGGAATGCAGAAACATCTGGTTGTAGTATTTATGACTCTAGACCAATTGATTGTAAGTTATACCCATTTGATGTTATGTATTTTAATAATGCATATCACTGGATTGTGTATTCCTGTAATGAAAATAGTGATTGGGAGTGGAGTGAAAAATATTTGGAGTTTTTTGAGTCTGATGATGGTTTTTATGAATTAATGCAGAATATTGATATTTTTACTGCACATACAAAAATGATTTTGCCAAAAGAATCTAAAAAAACACCTTATGTTATTTTACGAAAAATTAATTGGCATGATGATGCTATTTTATAATTCAAAACTAAATGATTTTTTTGTGTTTGTATAAAGCATAAATGATTATCCAATATCCAGCATACCAAAACAGATTAACTGGATGGGCAAGTTCAAACTGATCTGAAAGTTCTAGATAGTAATACCATGTATCCCCTATGGTTAATGATAAAATCCCTATGACTAATATCATCCACGCTTTCCCTACTAATCCATTTCGGAATATTGTTGAGCCTAAAATTGCAAATGCTAAAAGAACTCCTGCAGATGAAACAAAAACCAATCCATAAAAAAAATCAAATCCAACTTCACCCATTTCAGTCAGTGCTGAACTTGAATAACTAATCATTATCAAAAAAGGCAGTAAAATAATCCATATTTTGTATTTGTTTGAAAAACTAGCAAAAAATCTAATGTTGAGAATGAGGTATGTTATTGCTAGTGGATATTGCAGGAAAAAGAATATGTCTGCAATTGAAGGATATGGATCTAATTGTAAAACTATATCGTAGATCAGATAAGTCACTTCACCTAAAAATATCCCCAGATATGCAAAACCTAAAAAAACATACGATTTTCGATAAATTCCAGCATCCATGTATTTTATTGCAACTATGAATGCAGCTATTGTGACTATTAGTGGATTAAGAAAAGAAAAAATTGAAATTATTAAATCTGCATTTTCAATACTTGAAAAATTATTCACATAGGTATGGAAAATAAATACTGAAAAAATAATCCCTGCAATTACTTTGATATTTATGTTTGTGTCTAATTTTTCAGGTACTATGTTGGGTTTAGACAATTTATCTCTGCTTTTGATACTTTATCATGTATATATCAAATGATGTTTATTGTACACGAATAAATGAATTACACATGTCTACAAATTATAAAATATTGGATGGGGTGTATTCCCCACAATTTTTCAATCTTTGGAATCTCTTTAAAACAAATCCAGCTGTTTCTCTAACATCTCGACTCTGATCGTTTTCTAAAGTTCGAATTCTATCTTCCACTTCGAAAGCTCGCATCAATCCTAATGCTTCTATTGCTTCATGTTTTGAAAGAATGCTTTCATCATTTAATGAAACTTCTATTAAAATTGGAATTTTATCTCTAAAGTTGCGTGCCGCAATCTGAAAACTTGCTTCATGTTTTACAACTCCATTTGAATCGTTTTTTAATACCCATTCCATTAGGTCTGCAACTTTTTGACGCATAATGTCATTTCCCTTAGTCTCTTCGGCCAATTCTCCTGCTAGCCAAACAGCATCCCATCTCCTAGATTCGTCATCATTGTTTTTTAGTGTCTCTTCACAATAATTGAATCTCTCATCATTAGGCATCTTTCTAATATCATTTTCATCAAATACTTGAATGGCCAATACCCAAATCTGGGATTTACTATTTATTAAAAATACCTATAATTCCCATAAAAAAAACTAATAAACTAGAATGATGTTTGTATTATTATGTCTGGGTTAGATCACTTGTTAGTTAAATCATTAAATGAAATTATTGAAAAGAATTTGGGTGCAAAAACCGTCAAGAAAATTGATGATAGACTATTTGAAAAATTTGGAATTTCGCTTGCTCAATCAATTGAAGAATTTGATAAGCTTGATCTTGTTTTAAGAGAATTTTTTGGCAAAGGCGCAGATGGGATTGAGAAAAAAATATTTGAAAATATTTTTAAATCTAAATCAAAAAAATCAAAGGATCAATGGTATACTCTTTCTGACACTTATGTGAACACTATCATTTTGCAAGCATATGGTGATATGGAAAAGAAAAAAATTATTGAATCAGTATCTGAATCTCCAAAAATCATTAATGACATTTTAAAAGATTGTCAATTACCGAGAACATCTGGATATCGTAAAATCAATAGTCTTATTGATGATGGATTGATATATCAATCAGATCAAATCATTCTCGACAATAAAAAAATTAACAAATATGCTTGTGCTTTCACTAATTTGAAAATAAATATAGAAAAAAATAAGTTGACTGTTGATGTCCAGTTAAGTGCTACAGATATTGCCCAAAGTTCAATATTTCAGACAATTCTGGTATAGATTATTTGTGAATAAGATCATACTATTAAGCAACATTATTGATTCCAAATATGGGATTAATTGCAAATTAAACTAAGTGGTAAAAACTCAAAGTTTGGATATTATTTTATTATCATTGCTGCTGCCCTTTCGGCCCTTGTCCATGTATTGTCAAAACCGATGTTGGGAATGGGGGATAACATAATTGAAATAAATCCAATTTTTATGACGTTTCTGATTTATATGATCTGTACAGCATTTTTTACGCCTATAGCCAGAAAAACTGACTCCGTCCGTAAATTTTCTCAAAGGGATATTTTGTTTATGGCCTTAATCGGTTTGTCTGAAGTAGCAGCTCTAACTACATATTTTTTCGGATTACAAAACTCTTCTGCAATCAATGCATCTCTTTTTAGCAATGGTGAAATAATTTTTTCTTTGATATTGGCAATGGTAATTTTTAAAGAACGTATTAACATCAAAGAATGTATTCCATTTTCTATGATTATAATTGGAATGATGATAATTCCAATTGCTAATAGTATTTTTCAAAATGGTATGAATTTAGAACAAATTGCCACTGGTGATTTATTGATAATTCTTTCTGGACTTCTTTATGCCGCTGATATTACAATATGTAAGTATGTTGGGGATAAATATGATGCCCGAAGAGTTACTCAGATTACATCTTTTTTCTGTGCAATAATCGCACTGACCTTTTTAGTCCTACTCGAAATCCCAATGAGTTTTGATATTTCTTATCTTCCAAATATCGTGGTTATCTCCATACTGGGAACCGGCATGTCTACGTTGTTATTTTTTGCAGCCTTGAAATTAATCGGAGCCGTTAGAACTGTATTACTATATTCAACAACATCTGTTTTTGGAATAATTTTTGCAGGAATATTTCTATCAGAAACAATTTCAACTGTTGATTTGATTTCCCTTGGGTTGACTTTAACTGGGATATTCTTTTTAAGAAATAGATTAGCCGAATCTGAATCCGAAAACTCAACAATAAAAAACGACTCTAATAAATTTGAACAAATTTTTAATAAATGAGACTGCTTCTCATAAACTTAATTTCATCTGCTATTGTGACTGACTGATTATTTCTTATATATAATAAAAGATTAACTTATTACTTAGATTATCAATACCAAATATGGGATTGACAATTAAAAATTGTGTTATTGTAGATGATGATGTTCAAATCACTGAACTATTTTCTGAATTGATGACTATCCAGGGATTGGATGTTTTAGGTATTGGTCATAATGGGCTAGATGCAATAAAACTTTATGAAAAATATAACCCTGATGTTCTTTTCCTAGATGTAGAGATGCCAAAATTAAATGGAATTGAGGCACTAAAAAATATTAAAAAAATTGATTCATCAGCAAATGTGATAGTTGTCACTGGTAGCACTTCAAATAATATTCAAAAACAACTAGAAGAAAATGGGGCTACTGAAATTGTTCACAAGCCTTTTGATATTCAAAAAATCAGCAAAATAATTGATTCTCTTAACAACACAGTTTCAATGTATCAATAAACAAATTCTATTTTTTATTTTAATCCCCAAGATGTTTTATTGTTTGGAATGATCTTCAAAAATGGTGCCTCCTTTTCATCCCATGGATCTTTTCTAACCCATTCAAATTTTTTATGAAAAATCTCATAGAATTTTTTAAATTCTGGTCCACATTCAATAATTTCTATTTTCCCTTGAATACAAATTGCTTTATGATTCCCTGATTTGTAAATGTCTATTACAATTCCTATTTTTGGATTTTTTTTAATGTTTGAAAATGTCCGAGTCTTGTAATCTGTTGCAATTAAAATATTGTTTTCATAGAAAATATATGATACTGGCTTTACATGAGGAATATCATTATGTGATGTTGCTATTCTTGCTTCTTCTAGTGATTTTAGAAAATCTATTTCTTTTTGATTAAATTCTATCAATTGAATATTCGTTCTCTTATTTCTGGTATGTGTTTGTATACAATATCTCTAATTTTCATCTGATCCTCTGCAGTTGGTGCCTCTTTTTGTGCACTCAATATTGCCCCTCCCATACCAAGCGCCATGCCCATCACTATGCCATATACAAATTCTTGAGGGTTTTCAACTTTGAGTGTATCTTTATTTTCTTTTATGTCTTCAAGATAAGCTGGAATTGTAGATACTGCACCGTTAATTACTTGAATAATTATCTCTTCAAATGGTTCTTCACTCATATTGCAATTCCTTGTAGAATTCTTAATAAATTTGTGCCTAAGATATTTAATCCCGCCTTACCGAAAATGGCCATGTTCTCCTTTTTCACAACTAATGAGGCAAATGCTGCACTTCCTGATGTAATTAAAAAGTTTGAGTATGCTCTTTCTAAAAAAAATGAAGTATCTAAACTAGAACAGCAAATTCAGATGAGTCTTTCAACTACAAATTCATTTGAAGAATTCATCACATTAAAACAGAAATTAAATTCAGCAGTTACCAAATTCTATGAGGCGCTGGAAATCCTTGAAAATACTGGAGTTTCTGTAAAAAGTATTGAACAAGGACTACTTGATTTCCCTTCAAAACGATTTGATGAGGAAGTTTGGCTATGTTGGAAATATGGTGAGACAGAAATAAAATTCTGGCATGAAAAAGATTCTGGTTTTATGGGTAGAAAGCCAATTGAAGTAAGCGATGAATCTCTAGTTTGATTATTCTTCACTTGCTTTTTTGATAAAATTTTTTACATCGATTGTTTTGAGTGGCTTTGAAGAGTCCCACAAGAATGAACATAATGTGAAAATATTGTCTACCATTTCATTAGAGTTTGTGCACAATGAAAAATCTGAATCAGATCCTGAATGCTGAGATGAAGCAGCATGATCGGACATTATCATTTTTTTATCTTTTTGCACTATTATTCTTCCTTTTGATGGTAGTTTGCCAATTTTTGTTTCAGTGGCATTAAATCTTTTAACAAAAGGTGCTAGTTTAGGATCATTCATGTCTACTAGTAATCTTACAGTTCCACCGTTCTTTTCACATATGCTAATTTTTTCAGGAATTGTACTGTGATACATTCTTGAGACATCATCCAAAGTTGTAGCTATGTAAATCGTGTCTACTGAATTTTCAATTAATTGTGCAATATCTGCATAGATGTTTTGTCTTCCTTGAACTACTCTAAATGTGGGAACTGTGTTAATTTGGTTTGATGTAATTTCATCGTTGATTTTATCAATGATTGCTTCTCCTAGTTTTTTGATTTTATTTACCTCGTCTTCTTTTTTACTTAGGGCAATTTTTAACGCATCATGAGGATCTGATGCTATACATAATTTGGGACTAGATAGTGTAGTTGAAATAATATTTCTGCTAACTAGTCTGTCTACTGTCCTATACATTCTTGCTCTATCAATATCAAGCTCTTTTGCAAGAGCACTTGCAGTGATTGGACCTGCTCTGAGTAAATTCAGATAGACTTTTGCCTCCAAGTCATCAAGATCTAAAATCTCTTCAAGTTCTATTGCTATTCTACTTACTTGATCTTGGTATGACATCCTTTTCTCTCTCCCATATCTAATAACCTAGACTCGTTTTGTATAATTGCATTTAGTATTTTCGCAGAACAACTATGCTTTACAAAATATTTTCCCCTCATCATCGATGAAAAATTTAGATCATAATAGAACTAAAGGCTCTGTTTGTGCGTTAGCACACACAAAAAACAAAATATGTTGTTTTTTTATTACAACAATTTTTTTTGATGTTCATTTTTATGAACATTATTTTCTAATTGTTATTATTTTATGATATTCAATATGTGACAATTCATTTTAAAAAATGTCCAAAGTGAAGACTATACTACATTAAATGCAATTACTGAGATGACAATCATTGCTACCACATGTTTTGTTCCAGCAACATAAGACCCGGACCCAATCTTGCCTGCAGCAAGCCCTCCGAATACTGCTTCAATTATTGCCATGTTAAATAATGCTGATTCTAATTTTTCAATCTCCATGCTTGCAAGAGAGCCAAATAATCCTTGAGTGCCACTTCCTGATGCCAGTAATCCTTCTTGGACTTTTTCAATTTCTGTGAAAAAACTTGTAGTAAGTAATACTGCTACTGCCAAAAATACGGCAAATGAAATGTAAATTGTGTATGTGTATGGCTGAAGAGCTGATTTTCTACTTTTTTCAATATTTTGCATATCTGATACGTGTTTTTGAATCATTTCCAAATTTTCAGATACATCTCCGCCAATTTTCATTGCCATCTCAAGTAATACTGTAACACGTCGGGCTACTCTAGTTCCTGTTCTTTCTGCAAAATTTTCAAATGCATCCTCGATTGGGGTTCCCCAACTAATGTTTGCTCTAAGATTTTTTAATTCAGGAGTTAGTGCACCTAGATTTCTTTCCCCTGCTTGTTCTATTGCCTTGATCAAATTTGCCCCACTTTGAACAGAGCTTAACAATGCAAGCAAAAAAACAGGCAGATTTCTATCAATACTGTCTCGTCTTTGCACTTCTTTTAGTTGATGTACTGTTAAAGGGATGATTCCTACAAGTATGCCAAAAATTAATCCCACGTCTCTAATTGTTGTTGAATCCGAATATTCTGAAAAATAGAAACTCATTGAAATCACACTAATTGATGCAATAATAGAAAATGATATTGTTTTCAGAATATCATTTTTTAAAATTGATTCCTTAGGTTCAATTTTTGTTACACGTCTCTTTTTTATTTTTCTTTTTTGTTTGCTTTGTACTCTTTCCATTTTGCTACCTCTTTGGCACCATAGTGTCCATCATTACTAGCATCAAAACCCCGCTAAGTGGAATTACTGCAAATGTTAGAATATTCATTAACGTTATCAAATCAAATCCTGCAAGACTTGGACTCATTATTCCCATAATTGATAGCATGATTACTGCTAGTAATGGGAATACAATTAGTAAAATGGTATAAATTTCTGCAACACTGCCTAATGATTCAGTAGTTTTTTGCATTAACATCTTTTTTTCTTCAAGCTGAACTTTTGCAGTTGCATTGAAATACTCTTTGAGATCTCCTCCTGATTGAACAGTAACTACTGCACCTTCTAGTAATTCTGAATATGGTCCAGTTGGAGTTCTATGAATCAAATCTTTAATGGCACTAATCAAATCCATGCCTAAAATGTCAATATTTCTTACAATGAATCGGGCGTCTTTTACAATGTCTTCCTCTGTTTCTTCTTTTGCAATTGCCTTGAAAATACCCTCCAATGTAAGACCACTTGTTGCCAATGTTGACATGTATCCAATAAAATGTGGTATCTCCTCTACTAGTTTTGAAGACCTATTTGTAACTCTGACTTTTGGAATTACTTGCAATATTCCAAATGTTATTCCAAAAAACATGAATCCTGCCAGAACAGGAAGTAAAATACTAAGACTTGCTGGTTGTATGCTGATAAACTGTGCCATAATTAATGCCAAAACTGCACCACAAATACCTGTAATCAAACTAAAGAAAATCATACTTGAAACATATACCTCAAATGGAATTGGCATCATTGCCTGCTTGATTGATTTATCTAATGATTTTAATTTTGGATGTAAAAATTTTACATGCTCATTTAGTAGTTTGTAGCTATAAACATGAATTTGTCCCACTGACTCTTCATCATTCTTTTTTTGTTTTTTTCCAATTAAATTCATGATTATACCTCTAGTCTTTTCCTTTCATAGAATCTTTCTGGGTCTGCATAATACTCCATCACATTTACAGTAACTTCTTTATGATCACGGATGTCATTTTTTACCATCCATTCTAACGCTAATCTTCTTTTTGTTAATTCATAATTGATCTTTTCTTCACTGTCTCCATCTCGTTCTTTGAGTTTTCTAAAAATTACACTGTTTCCCATATAGTCATGAGTATCTGTTTTTGGATTCCATCTAAAAATCTCATGTGTTCTAATCTCTCCAGTTGTTTCATGAATGCCGTCTATTTCTGAAACTTGGATAATTCTTCTAGCTGATTTATTGCCTACTCTGATTTTTAATTGAAGTGTGATTAAATCAAGACTATTTGCGATTAACGCTTTTGGAACATCCATCGGAGATGATGTTAATCTGGTAAGTGTTGCATCTACAGAATCTGCATGAATTGATGAAAACCCTCCGTGACCTGTGGCCATTGCCTGAAAAAGTGTATATGCTTCCCGTCCTCTTGTCTCTCCAACAATTATGATGTCTGGTCTCTGTCTGAGGGCTGCCCTTAGGAGGTCAAATTGATTAATTTCACCGATTTGTGTGTCCGTAAAGTTTTGACGTGATACTGCCGGAATCCAGTTTTCGTGAGGTAGATTTAGCTCCTGAGTGTCTTCAATACTGACTACTTTTTCTCCCGGTTTGATAAATGAGGCCAGGGCATTGAGTGCCGTGGTTTTACCACTGGCAGTTCCTCCCGCAATAAGCATTGTTGATTTCTTCTCAGCCAAATACCACATGAATGCTGCAATGTCAATAGAAACTGTCCCAAATTTTATCAAATCAATAATTGTTATTGGATCTGCCCTGAATCTTCTGATTGTAAATGTGCTGCCTCTTTTGGTAATTTCATGGCCTAATGTAAGATTAATTCTACTTCCATTTGGGAGTGACGCATCAATGATTGGATCTGCCATGGAGACATGTTTTCCACAAATATATGCCATCTTTCTTGAAAAATTATTTAGCTCTGCATCTTTTTCAAATATGATGTTTGTTGGCATGGATTCATGCTCTCTATGCCATATGTATATTGGAATATTAGTTCCGTCACAACTGATTTCTTCTATCATGTGGTCTCTCATTAGTGGTTCTATTTTTCCCAGATGAACAAAATCTCTAATTGCAAAATAATTTATCTTGTCAATATTTTTTTTTGGAATGTTTAATCTATATTTTTTAATCATTGATGAAATTTTCTTTTTTAATCTTCTCTCAGCATCTTTTTTTGATTTGATATCTTGAAGTGATACTGTAAGCTCTGTCATTAATAATTTTTTAATAATTTCAAATGCTTTTTGATCTCTCTCTGATAATACTGGTTCAATTACTTGATATCTTAAACCTCCTTTTGCTGTTGGGTCTTTAATGATACCTGCATGTATCTCATTATTGTCCCATTCTAATTTTGATAATGTCATAAATTGAGGAATTTTTGTATCTGTCTCCTCATTTTTAGAATCTATCTCTTTTTTATTTTTATCCTGATTAATAGTCTCTTTAGTATCAACTTGTAATTTTTGCAATCCTGATAATTTTTCTTTGAATATGTTTAGCCTCAATTTCGTGTTTTATACATCTCTAATGCGTTTTAACGCATGTTCGTTCATATGAACAGCATTTTCCTTTTACTATTCATCTGCTTAAGAAAACAACTGAGATGGCTGATATGTTCATACTTTATGAGGTAAAAAAAATTGTTTAGGAAAAAATCTA
>NZ_JBSWSP010000036.1:0-21636 GCF_054095825.1 Candidatus Nitrosopumilus sp. bin_68KS | reverse complement strand
ATTTTTAAATATACATAAATAACAAGATATCTGAAGTTGAATTAGGATGAATTTTAAACGTTCTACAACATCAATGGCGATAGCCCTCATGGCATTGTCATTAATTTCAATGACCTCAATTCAACAAGATGCTTTTGCTCAAAGTCAAGGAATGAGTCTTACAGCCACGGCTGATAGAAACTCAGACACGATTACGGTAACAGGCAAGACAATTTCAAAAATTACAGATGTCACATTTAGAGTAACATCTCCAAGTGGAAACAATGTAGTAGGAATTAGTCAAATTTCACCAGATGTTAATGGAGAATTTGCAACTGAATTTAAAATAGGTCCAACATGGACTGAAAATGGATTCTATACAATCAAGGCCATGCAGAGCCCACAGCAAAGTTCATTGTACTCATTAAAGGTGCTTGTTGAAGTAGCAGACGGAATGGCAAAAAAAACTCTTGTAACTGAGACCAATATGGAATCAGGATTAGTTTACACCACCCCAAATGTTGCAACAGATAAAGGAATTGAAATTTATGCAGATGCTGTTATAGGATCTACAACAATCAACATAGAAGGTACAACAGATAGAGTAAGTCAAGATGTTACTTTAACCATAACTGCACCAAATGGTAATGTAGTATCTGTAGCTCAAGTATCACCAATGCTTAATGGAGAATTTACTAAAACAATTACCACAGGCGGACCGCTATGGAAGCAAAATGGATTCTATACTGTAAGTGCAAAACAATTTGACGATCCAAAATATACCGCTTCAACTGAAGTCGATATAAAAGATGGAGTCGTAGTACCAGAATTTGGTACAATTGCAGCCATGATTCTAGCAGTAGCAATTATCTCAATAATTGCAGTTTCTGCAAAGTCAAGACTTAGCATTATGCCAAGATACTAAGTTCACAACTTTTTTCTCTTTTTAAATATACATAAATAGAGACAGGTTCAATTTGCAACAAGATGAACAGTCGTACGTCGTTCGCGCTACTAGCCGTTTTGACTGCAGTCGGTACCTTAACTATGTCATCAGCATTTGCTGAACATCATGAAAGTGGTGAACATATGGATAAACCAATGCTTCCACCAGCATGTGTAGGATGTGCTCAAGATGAGGCTAAAATCTCAGCAAAGAATGCATTGATGCAAGCACTCCCAATATCTGTTTGGACAGATAAAGAACAGTACATGCATAATGAGATAATTACGGTATCAGGTCAAGTAGCAAACATAGCATCTGGATATCCAGTCACAGTAACTGTTGTGAATCCACTCAACTCCATTGTTACAATTAATCAAATAGTTGTAGCAGATGACAAGAGTTTTGAGACTACATTAAACACAGCAGGTGCATTGTGGAAATACGATGGTACTTACACCATTAAAGTAAACTATGGCAGTGTTGAAAAAAGCAGCAAAGCCCAAGTTGAACTAATTGGTGGAGAAGCAACTTCAAAACCTACACCAACCGCATGTGGTCCTAATCAGATTACTGCAAGTGGTCAATGTATACCATTTACCATTAACGGCGGAGTAGTAAAAAGTGCAACTCTCAATACTAATGACAAATCAATTGTCATTAACATCGACGCTAAAAGTGATGGAACATTAACAGTAACCCCATCCAAAAAAGTCCAAGACGGTATCTTCATGGTACTAGTTGATGGACAAGAATGGGATGATGTTGAAATTGACGGAAACAAAGTAACAGTCATGTTCCTAGCAGGCGCTGAGAAAATTGAAATTATAGGTACCTTTGTGATACCAGAATTTGGTACAATTGCAGCCATGATTCTAGCAGTAGCAATTATCTCAATAATTGCAGTTTCTGCAAAGTCAAGACTCAGTATTATGCCAAGATACTAAAACCACACAACTTTTTTCATTTTTTAGTAGTAAAGAAAATATACAAATGGGCATTTGAAACTTTGTGGAATTTAGAATATTTTATGCATTATTATCACTACTGCTGATTACAACAGGTACTGCTTTTGCACAAGAGTCCTTACTATCAATTGAGACGGATGATAGCAATTATGATGAAGGAGACACAATTGTAATTTTTGGAAAAGTGAATACGGTGATTGGAGATACACCAGTATTAATACAAATTGTCAATGAAGGTGCAATAGTAGAAATTGCACAGATTACAGTTGGCCAAGATGGGACATTTACAAAAATAATTATTGCTGAAGGAGGAGTATGGAAAAAAGGCGGAGATTATACAATTAGAGCATTCTATCAAGAACATATTGCAGAAAGTGAATTTACATTTACTCCAAAATCACAGATAACTGAAACCACCACCAATTTTGAGGTAGATGCGGGAAGTAAGGGAACATTTGATGTAGAATACACCATAAAGGGAGGAACAATGGAAAACATCATAGTAGATTCGGAAATTTTTGCTTTGATTGTACAAATTGATGCAATAGATGAAGGAACAATCACATTAGATCTACCTAGAGAATTCATTGGGGCAGAAAAACAAGATGGAAAGGATGATACATTCATCATATTAATAGATGGAATAGAAGTGCCATATCAAGAGTCAGTAGTAGGTTCAGATTCTAGAGTAATAACAATTAATTTTGAACAAGGAGATTCAGATATCGAGATTATTGGAACGTACGTAGTTCCAGAATTCAGTACTATTGCAGTAATGATACTAATCATAGGAATCATGGCAACAATTGTAATGACTAGAAATAAAATTCAGATAAAAATTTAGTTTAAACCAAAAGAATATTTTTCTTTGAATGGTGAGACTGAACGGAGCTCTTTGACAACTTTCTTTAGTACCTCAACGGTTTCATTGATTTCATTCTCATTATTAAAAATCCCAAGGGTTAATCGCAATGAACCTGTAATTTGTTCTAGTGAAAAACCCATAGCTTCTAAAACATGAGAAGCTTTTTGTGTATTAACAGAACATGCAGAACCAGTTGAAGCTGCAATTCCAAATTCATCAAGTTTGATTATCAGATCTTCTCCGTTAACTCCAAGAAATGTAAAATGGACATTATTAGGTAATCTGGATTCAGAATGTCCATTTAGAGTAACTTCAGGTATTTCATCCAGGATTTTTTTAATCATGTAATCTCGCAGTTTTTTCACATTGGACATATTTTCATCCAAATGGGTTTTTGCAATTTCACATGCTTTTCCAAATCCTACAATATTTGCAACATTTTCAGTTCCAGAACGCAAACCATTTTCTTGACCACCTCCCAAAATTACAGGATCAATTGAAACTCCATTTTTGATGAATAATGCGCCTATTCCTTTTGGTCCATATAGTTTATGAGATGAAATTGACAGTAAATCTATACCCAATTCTTGGACATCAATGGGGATTTTACCAACTGCTTGAACAGCATCAGTATGAAATAGAATTTTTTTTTCATTACAAATTTTAGCAATTTCAGAGATTTGCTGGATAGTGCCTACTTCGTTATTTCCAAACATAATGGAGACAAGACAAGTTTTATCAGAAATGCAATTTTTAAGTTCCAAGATATCTATCATTCCAAATGAATCTACAGGAAGATAATCAACATCAAATCCACTTTGAGACAATTTTTTGCAAGGCTCTAAAATCGCATCATGTTCAATGGAAGATGTGATAATCTGAGATGCAGGATTTTTCATCGCAATTCCCCTTAATGCAGTATTGTTGGATTCAGTACCTCCTGAAGTGATAAGAATTTCAGAGGGTTCTGCATTGATTAAAGAAGCAATTTGTTTTCTTGCTTTTTCAATGGCTTTGTGTGATAATCTCCCATAACGATGAATGGATGATGGATTACCATATTGTTCTTTGAGATAGGGAAGCATCGTTTCTAAAACATCGTCATGAATTTTAGTGGACGCAGCATTATCAAGATAAATCAATCTGCAATCACATTGATTTTTCCTGGTTTATACCCTTCCGGATCAATTTCGACGGTGCTAAATCCAATCAGTTTTAGTTTTTCAGAAATTTGCTCGAAAATAGATTCATCAAAAAGAGATATCATTTCTTTATCAACTTCAATTTTGGCAGAACCATTTAGATCTCGAACTCTAACTTGTTTTAATTTTGTTAATTGTTTTACAATTGTTTCACCAAATTCTATTCGAGTAAGTTTTTCTGCGGTTACTCTTTGTCCCCAAGGAATCCTAGATGCAAGACAAGAATTGGATGGCTTGTCAAACACAGACAATCCAATAGATTTTGCAGTATCTCTAATTTTAGATTTTGAGAATCCTGTTTCCACAAGGGGACTCCTGATCCCATATTGTTTTAAGGCATCAATTCCAGGTCTATAATCACCCAAATCATCAAGATTTGTACCATCAACAATAATCTGTACATTATGCTCTTTTGCTAATTCAATCAGATGATCTCCCAGTTCCATTCTGCAGTGAAAACATCGATTTGAATCATTTTTTGTAAAATCTTCATTTTCAAGTTCATCATAATCTAAAAAGAGCTGCTCAATACCTATTTCAGAGCAGACATCTCTAGATGTTTGGAGTTCTTCTTCAGACAAAGTTTTGTAATCAGCAGTAACGGCAATTGCAGATTTTCCTAATTTTTGAAAAGCAGCATATGCAACAAGGGCACTATCAACACCACCAGAAAGAGCAATTATCACCTTATTTTTATCACCAAACCAATCCACAAGGCTATCAAGATTTGTCATTTGAAATTCTCCATTGCCTCAATTTCTTTTCTTAGTAATGATTCTGTTTCTTTAATTGATTTATCAATGATGTTCGATATTTTCTTCAAGTCATCAAATTCTATTTTAAAATTAGTTTTTCCTTTAAAACTAGATTTTTTGTAATTTACTTTGAAAGACTGGCCAAATAATGTTAAAGAGACATCATGAATTGTTCGGGGAACAATGAATCGATTAGAATCAGAGATTCTCACCCCCAAAGTTCCAGTTTCTAACACCAAAGTATCAACAATATCATCTACATTTTCATCATCACATATAACAGATACAAGATTTGTAGGTCTTCCTTTCTTTGCAATTCCATGATATATTGAAACATCTTTTGCACCTTTAGTCATAATTTTTTCAATTAGATTGCCAAGTATCTCCCCGGATACATCATCCACGTTTGTTTCAAGAATTTTAACGGAATCAATATCAAAATTATTTTTTGAGCCGCGAATAATTTTTAAAGAATTTGAAAATGTTTCAAAATTTTTTTGGCCTGCACCATAACCAATTGAATCGATTTTCATCGAAGGATAATACTCCATAGCAATATCTACCAAGTTTACTAAAATGCATGCTCCAGTAGGAGTAGTAAGTTCTTCTTTTGCATCATTTCCTTTGATTATCAAATTTGAGTTTTTAAAGATCTCAAGAATTGCACTGGCTGGATTTGACATGGTTCCATGTGAAAAGGTCACAGTTCCACCGCCAACAGAAACAGGTAGACATACAATTTTCTCTTCAAACAAACCCAAATCTTCCAAGGCAATTGCAACACCTACAATGTCAACAAGAGTGTCTATACTTGAGGCTTCATGAAAATGAACCGAGTCTTCAGGAATTCCATGAATTTTGGATTCAGAAGAGATCAGAGAATCAATACAAGACTCTGCAAAAATTTGTGATTTATCAGATAGTCCTAATGCTTTAGTTGAATCAGTGATGGCTTTTTTAATTTCAGAACCCTTTCGTTCATGTGGTTCTTCATTAATTTCTAAAATCAATTCTAGACAATCAATTCCATGTTTCTGAATTTTTTGAAAATCAATTTTATTTATTATAGAATCTGAAAGGAATTTTTCAGATTCCTTAATTCCTGCAATTATTCTTTTTTTATCAGCACCCAAATCAACTAATGAGGATAAAAGCATGTCACCAGAGATTCCAGCAATCTGAGGATCAATGACTACAACCATGATTAAAAATTATCAAAAATGCTTATAAATTCGTCTAAAAGTTCAGGAATTTCATTAGATTTAATTATTGAAAATCAACGACGATTTTCATGATTACAATTATTGGTTCTGGAAAAGTAGGAGGGGATGCAGCATTATTCTCAGCAATAAAAAGATTAGATGATCAGATATTGTTACTTGATGTTGCCAAAGGACTTCCACAAGGTGAAGCAATGGATATCAACCACATGTTATCAGAGCAAGGAATTGATGTAGAAGTAAAAGGATCAAATGATTTTGCAGATATGAAAGGCTCAGATGTTGTTGTAGTGGTTGCAGGTTCTGGAAGAAAACCAGGAATGACAAGAATGGATCTTTTGAAAATTAATGCGTCAATTGTAAAAAGTGTTGTAGAAAATATCAAAAAATATGCAGATAATTCAATGATAATTCCAGTGACAAATCCGCTTGATCCAATGGCATACATCACATACAAAGTTTCAGGATTTGATAGAAGTAGAGTATTTGGCATGGGTGGAATGTTAGATTTATCAAGATTTAGACAATTTATTCATGAAGCAACAGGGCATTCTCGTGATTCAATCAGAGCACTAGTAATTGGAGAACATGGTGAAAATATGTTACCACTACCAAGATTTTCATCTGTATCAGGAATTCCATTATCAACATTTCTTCCAAAAGAAAAATTAGATGAGTTAATTCAAAATACAAAACAAGTTGCAGCAAAAGTAATTGAATTGAAAGGAGCTACAGTACATGCACCAGGAAATGCAATTTCTGCAATTATAGAATCAGTTGTAAGAGATAGAAAACAAGTCATACCTGTTGCAACATACCTTGATGGTGAATATGGGCATTCAGATGTTACAATTGGCGTTCCAGCAATAATTGGAAGAAAAGGTGTAGAGAAAATTATTGAATTAGATCTAAATGATGAAGAAAGACAGGTTTTTGATAAAGCTGTTGAGAGTGTTAAAAGTGCCATTTCAGGTATAGAAATCTAAGCATTTTTTTATACTAACAAAGAAATATCATCATTGGAAATTGATAAAATTTTAGAATCACTCAGTACAGGAAAAATATCAACCAATAATGCAAAAAAACTTCTTTCATTATATTCAATTGAAGAAGTAGAAGGTTTTGCAAAAATTGATATCAATAGGGGTAAAAGACGTGGAATTCCAGAAGTAGTTTTTGCAGAAACAAAAGAAATTGAAGAGATTAAAAAAATTGTGAAAAAAACTTTAGAAAAATCAAATTCAGTATTAATTTCAAGAATTAAGAAAAAAGATTATCCAAAAATTTTAGCATTTGCTAAAAGATTAAAAGTCACAATAAAAACAGGAAAAAACTCATCCACCATATCATTATTTAAAAAGACAATTTCTCCCCACGGAGGAAAAGTAGGAATTCTCACTGCAGGAACTTCAGATATTGGAGTTGCAGAAGAATCCAGATTAATGTGCGAAGCAATGAATTGTAAATGCATAACAGGTTATGATGTTGGCGTTGCAGGAATTCAAAGAATATTTCCGATTTTAAAAAAAATGATTAATGAAGATGTTGATTGTATCATAGTTGCTGCAGGAATGGAAGGAGCTTTGGCTACACTAGTTTCATCAATGGTAGACATTCCAGTTATAGGAATTCCAACATCTGTAGGATATGGATATGGAGAAAAAGGAATTGCAGCATTAGCATCAATGCTTCAAAGCTGTTCTCTAGGATTATCAGTAGTCAATATAGATAATGGGATTGCAGCAGGTGGAATTGCTGCAAATATTGCAAATAGAACAATTAGAAAAAAAGATTAATTTCCAACCAGTAATGATCTGTCTCGTAAATCATATATAACATACTTTGTCGAAGTCTGGTAGTTGGCTGGCAAACGTGTTGTTCTTACTGCTGATCGTAGCTTAATGACAAATTACAGAGGAAATTTTCTGTATGGATTCATTGCATGTGGACCATATGAGGTTCTACCTGAATGGGTATTTGATAAAGTGTTTTGTCCTTCAGTTGAAACGGACCCAATCACAGGGGAGGTGAAAGTTGCTCAAGTCGGCCTAAGAAGAATTGAAAGTTCATTGATTCAAGGAGGATACAAAAGAGAAGATGTCTTTATGGCACATCCAGAAATGCTTCACAAATCAATAGGACCAGATACCAAAGTTGTTGGAATTAACGTAATGGATCCATTAGGAATGGCTCCGGTAACTACAACAATGTCACCTGAAAAATTATCCTATGTTGCAATGAAATTTAAAAAAATGTGTGCAAGTATTATTCAACTCAAAAAGAAATATGATTTCAAAGTGGTGGTAGGTGGAAACGGTGCATGGGAATTAGCAAAATCAGATAGAATGAAAATACATGGAATTGACACTGTTGTTGTAGGAGAAGCAGATGAATTAGCAGTAGATTTATTCCAAGACCTAGAAAAAAATGATGCCCCAGAGTTAATGCATTGTTTTGTTAGAAATCTTGAAAACATTCCAGTAATAGAAGGACCCACAATCAATTCATTGATTGAAGCAATGAGAGGATGTGGAAGAGGATGTGACTTTTGTGATGTAAATAAAAGATCAAAGAAAGATTTACCTTTAGAAAGATTACAGCACGAAGCAAAAACCAATTTAGATTATGGATTTGATTCAATTTGGCTACATTCAGATGAGATGCTCCTCTATGGATGTGACAACAGAGACTTTATCCCAAATAGAGACGCCATTGTGGATTTGTGGAAAGGACTCAAAGGATTAGGAGCAAATTTTGTGGGAACTACACATATGACATTTTCAGCAGTTGCAGCAGATCCTACACTTATGCAGCAAATTTCACAAATCAACGAACAGGACAAAACAGGAAGATGGCTTGCAACCAATTTAGGAATTGAAACTGTTGCACCTGCAATGGTAAAGAAGCACCTAGGTGTAAAAACAAAACCATTTTCACCAGAAGAATGGGGAAGTGTAGTTAGAGAAGGCGCAAAAATACTAAATGAAAACCACTGGTTCCCGGCAGCTACAATCATTATTGGTTGGCCTGATGAAACACCAGATGATATTCAATATACCATTGATATGATGAGTGACTTTAGAGAGATGAACTTTAGAGGACTTGTAGCACCATTACTTTATCAAGACTTTAGTGAGAAAAATTCAATGCATTTTGGAAACTTGAATGAGGCACAATTTACGCTATTTTGGAAATGTTGGGAAAATAATCTTCGAGTAATCAACGACATCATCCCAATCATTCTCAGAAATAAAACATATGGACCACCAATGAAGGTATTCATGTACGGAATTCTCAAAGCTGGAACTTGGGCAATTATGAGATATCTCAGAGGATTGTGTAAAGATCTCTTCAACGGAAGAACCCCAGATGAAATAATTGACAAATATGCACGAAGTAGATCTGTATCTGCTCCAAAAATTCAAACTAAAAAATTATAGTGTTTTAATAGCAGAATCTGCCAAAGTGTTTCTTTTAGGTGTTAAACAGATAAAGTAAACTTTGTCTGCTCTTTCAATTCCTTCCACTTTTTTGTAAGATTTTGATGAAACATCAAATTCATAAATTCCCGGTTCAAGTGACCCACTTGCATAAATCATAAGATATGTTTCTCCAGTTGCAGGACTAAGCGGAATAAATGCCATAACATATCCTTTGTAAGAATTAATTGGCATTGTATTTTTCATTGGAGGAGCGGCAGATGCCATATACATGAACATATCTTCAATATTTTCAAATTCCTCATACTCAGTATGCATTACAATTTGTAATCAGTCTCAATATAATAAGTTACTAGAAGAGAATTAGATAACTATTTTCTGGATTTAATGTGCTTATGAACTTTGAATCCAATTAATGCTGGTGCTGCAATATACATTCCCAAGTTAAGGACAATTACAGAAATTCCAAGTCCTAAAACTTCAACTTCTGAACCATTATCGGCCAATGACATTATAGATAAAGTAGAAAGCATAGGAGTGATGAAAACTCTTACCGCTTCCTGAAATATTGGATTCTCTCTTTCCCAATCAGCAACTGTTGGTGCAAATGAATAGTATACTGTATTAAATCCAGACATAAATGCAGTTCCAGAAACAGTACTTAAAACAGTATTATCTCTAACTTCCCTTAAGAATTGAACTTGTGGTGCCAGTTCAGTTCCATAAGCTGCAGTTGCAATAAGACATCCACCTTTCTCTTCAACACATAAGCCATCTTTCATAGAATAACCTGTAGGACACTGTGGCTCTTGTTTTACTTTACAAATTCCATTTACAAGCTCAGTTCCAGCTCCACATGTTGGTGGTGGTGGTTCATTGTCAACACACTGTCCATCAATCAATTGTTGATTGGAAGTACATGTTGGTGGTGGTGGTGGTGGTGGTGGAATATTATCAACACATTTGCCGTTGATTAATTGTTGATTGGAAGTACATGTTGGTGGTGGTGGTGGTGGAACTGTACCAGTTCCTCCAGAAACAACATTTCCAGAGCCGCCAGTAAATTCAATCAAAATATTAGATTTTAAATTTGCACCATAATTAGCGCTGATTTTATAATCACCAGATAATTTCCATTGAGGTCCATCAGCCAACATCTGAGTACTAAATGAACCATCAGAATTTGGGATTAGCTGAGCAATTTGGATAATAGTTTCACTAGGAGAAATAACCATCATAGTCACAGCACCACCAACAAGATTTTCATAGTTTTGTATTTTTCCAGAAATTTTAATCGTGCTACCCTGAGAATATAGATCAAGATCAGTAGTCAAGCCTAAATCATTGTCAACATTATCATCACCATCAAATGCATTAACACATTGACCATTCACAATGACTTCATCAGAACCACAAGAAGGGGTTTGAGCATAGATATTACCAGATACCCCATTTGATAAGATAATTAATGTCAGTATACTTAACGTAGCAATACCATATAATTTCATGCTTGAAAATTATGAATTAATAAGACTATTTATGTTTTCAACGAAACAAAAATTGACCAGATTATACTCTAATGATACCTTTTTTGATCAAGAATTGAAGCGATTTAACAAAGTCTTCGTCAGATATTTTCCCATCAGCCCACCATAACGCATTGTTTTTGATCCAATCAGGAATTGTTTGACTGAAAGAATCATTTGGAGCAGAAGGAATGGCAATTATTCCTTCTTCAATCAAATATTCAATTCCATCAATAAATTCTGAATTTGTGATTGTAGTTGAAGCCCAAGATTTTGCAATACTTTTTACCCAACTAGGAATTTTTGGAGAAATTACTTCAAAATATACGGAACCCAAATCAAAATCATTATGTGATAATCGAATTTCATAAACTCCTGATAAAGAATTTTCATTAATTGAAATCATGGATCTATAACCGCCCCCACTAGAAAGAGTTGCTCCAAAATTCTGAGATTTTCCATCAGGAGAAATAATATTCACTTCCAAGGGAATTCCACGTCTATGATTATTTACACTACCAGAAAGAGTAATCTCCTCAATATTTCCTGAAAGTGGTTTCATAATTTCATATGAACTAAGTTGAGGAGAGCTAGAAAAAGAAGTAGGTGATTTGCTTCTCAATAAACTAAATGTATTTGCATTGCCAGAATTATCTCGTGAATCATAGTATTTAGCATCAAGACTGCCGCCTGCTGAGGAAATTAAAGCCGTTCCAGACTTGTTGCAAATTTGTGAGGGCATTTTGAATACACCTTCAAATACTCCAGTACTAGGTCCAGTTTCAACAAGAGTGAATCCTGTTGCGCCTAAACCACCATATTCAACGTTATCAATAGTACAACGTTTGTAACGAATATCTTTAATCAAAACTTCAAGTAAAATCACTCCGTCCTTTCCCACAGTATCAACATCACCAGAATTCGGATCATTATTTACAAAATAAATGTCAATTAGATCTTTTTTCAAGTTAAGATCAGGATCTTTTAGAGTGATTGTTACAGGTTGTCCAAAACGAAATGTTTGTGAAGAAGATATGACATCACCAGAATGAGTTTTAAAATCCGATTGGGATGAAATAGAAGTTGTAACGCCAGTTACATCAAGATCAGAATAAGATATAGTAACTCCAGATTCACCTATCAATCTATTTGTAATAATAATTTTTATTTCATCACCAATGGTTTGAATGGTTTGAATGAAATTAGGATCTAATATATTCAATTGATTTGCGACAGCATATTCCAGAGTACCTTCAAAAATTGAAGAGTTGTCACTTGTTTCTTCTAATTCAAAACGGTAAATAGAATTGTTAATACTTTTATCATTTTTTAGTCCAAAAGAAAATACATCAAAGACAATTGGTTGTTTTTTGGTTTCACTAGAAATATCAATAACACCAGCGTCATTATTAGATGAGTCAAAATCAATTACAAGGAATACATTTCCACTTTCAGCCAAAATGGAGGTTACATCAGAATTATCAATTTGGATAAAACCTTGTGCCGATATAAGATCACCTGCATCAACTATAGTAATTGGCGAAGATCCAAGAGTTCCAAAAGTCAAAGTAAATGAGGTATCACTAAAGTCAGAAACATCTAATTCTTTTTCAAATGATCTTAAATCATAATTTATCCAGTTTGTACCGCTTGTGTTAGATTTAGAATCATCAAGTAAAATTGAGGCTAAAGTAGAGGCTGAAACTCCCAAGTTTATAGAAAACATATCAAATGAGGTAATTCCTAATGTAGTAGTATCTATAATCAATCTATCAGAATTAGAGTCAGGTACAGAAGAGGTTACACTAGTTCCGCCTGTCAAAGTGGGCGAAGTTGAATGAAATTTGGCATTATTTGCATTCCCCAGAGTAAGTGGATTTCCAATTATTATAGTAGGAATTATTGCAGTTTCCCTAAATACGTCTAAATCATCATTTGCCCCAGTGTTCAGATTTTGATCTGGATCTTTTAAAATCACAGGATATTCAGTTCCAGGACGTAGAGCATTATTATTCCCAATAGTCAAAGTTGGCGTATCATCAAGAGAAACAGATGCAGTTAAAGAACCTGTCAAAACTGAAAGGAATTCATCATTGTAACTTATTTTTCCAGTTTGTCCACGAGGTGCATTAGCAAGAATTCCAATCACAGATTGATCATTTGAATCAAAGCTCTCAAAAATTCCAGAATTTGGTTGTTGTTCAACTAATGTCACTATCTCTGAAAAAGTATTTGCGCCACCATTATTTACAGAAGAAGAAGGTTGATCATTATTTGTTCTTAATTCCATTATATTTCCAAGATCAATTGAAAGTTTGCCATTGTTTTCAAACCCCAAAGAAGAAAGACTTGGTACCAAATCTACTAAACCCAAACCGCCATTTGCAGAATTAGTTCCAGAATTATCAAATGCTTGATAAAATGTTGATGGAGTAGATCCAATATCAAATGTCCACGAATCTTCATCAGTAGGATCCTGATTTAATTGAAAATCATTGGCAGTTAGAAATACTTCGGCATTATTGGGATATAGAGTTCTATCAATATTCAAAGAAATGTTTTCCATTTCATCATATTCGAGTGAAACTTTCTGTGTTGGTCCGCCTGGATTATATTGAATTATTACATCATCAAAAGAATAAAGTTGAATCAAAGGCCAGGCATTTGAATTCAAACCAATTTGACCTACAGGAATATTAGAATTCGTATTAATTGATTTTGCTTTTCTAACTACATTATTCAGGTTTGAAGTATTTGTTGGAGTTCCAGTACACGAGGTAAATGAAGAATCTCCATTTGTAAAACCACCCAATGAACCAATTCGTGGAACTGCAAATCCATCAGTTTCAGAAAGAGATATTCCAAAAACGGATGAAGATGTGTCTCTACTACAAAATACTCCAAAATCTAATCCTTTTCCAGCAAGACCCACAGTAGCATCAGCTTTCTTTGCTTTTCCAACATTTGCAAAATAAGCATACCAATTTCCATCAGTTGCCTGAACCATTCTCAAAGATTTACCATTTAGAGTTACATCGGGTTCACCTTTTCCTTGACCAGTGTCCTTCAGATTAGGATCATTTATCACAACTTCTATCACCATGGAACCTGAAAAATGATTTTTAAATTGTGAATTTTCAGCAGACACAAACAGATTAGAATTACTAGCAGCATCTACTTCCAAAAGAGGAATCAGAAATATCAATGAAAGAAATAATGGAATATAGAAAAAATTCATGCCCAACATTGCAAAAATCACTTTATCACAAATAACATTGTCGTATCTTTTATTCTTAGAAACTTGTAATACATGATTAGAATTATTAAAAACATGGAAATGTATATGCAAAGAACCAGGATACTACAAATTTCATTATTAGCTATATTTTCGGCATTTTTAGTTGAATTAATTTTTGGTTTAATATCAAACAGTCTAGCCCTCATTACAGATGGAATTCATGCATTATTGGACAGTGTGGTAACTATGGTCTTACTTTTGGCTGCAAGATTGGCAATGAAACCGGCTGACGCAGAGCACACCTATGGACACGGAAAAATTGAATCATTAGGAGGAATGATTGGAGGAATTGCAATTTTTTTGATTGCATGTTTTTTTATTTATGAATCGATTCATAGATTGCAAAGTCCACCTCCAACAATCTTACCAGGATTGTTTGCAATCATTGCAGGGTTATACACAATTGGCATTGATATTTTCAGAATAGGCCTTCTAAGAAAATCAATAAAGAAAATTGGAGGGGCCACTCTCAAAGCAGATTTCTATCATGCATTTATGGATCTTGGATCTACTCTAGTTGCAATAATTGGAATAGTTCTTGTTTCATATGGATTGTACTTTGGAGATTTTGTTGCAGCACTAATCCTGGGAGGATTATTAGCTATACTTAGCATCAAACTAGTTTACAAAACTGCACTTGACTTAACAGATATTATTTCACCAGAACTTGTAAAAAATGTTAAAGAAATTGCAATATCTACTGAAGGAGTAATTAACGCAGATCCAATATTAATGAGAAGATCAGGTGAAACAATTTTTGCAGATATCACCATATCATTAAGAGGAGATACGAGTTTTGATAAAGCACACGAGATAAGCAACAATGTTGAGACTAACATAAAAAATAAAATTTCAAATTCAACAATTACTGTACATTTTGAACCTAGTTGGCAAGATGTTCCACTAGATGCAAAAATTCTAGAAATTGCAAAGGGAATAGATGGCGTAAAAGATGTCCATAATGTAAGTTCACATAAAACCAAAGGAAAAACATTTTCAAATTTACATGTGATGGTTGACAGAGATATGGATCTTTTATCTGCTCATAAAATTTCTGAAATAATTGAAGAAGAGATTCACAAAAACATTCCAGAGATAGAGCATGCTACAATTCATTTAGAGCCTTTTGTTAAAATTCCGGAAAATTTCAACTTGGAGGATAAAATTACTGAAAATCAAATTAAAAGAATACTTGAAAAATATTCAGAGATTAAAAAGATCGGAAGGATAGTCTCTTTGAATTTTGAGAATATTCTAAAAATCGATATTGACTGCTCCTTTGATAAAGATTTGTCAATTGAAAAAGTTCATGATTTGATTTCGGGAATAGAGCATGAAATCAGAACAGAGGTAAATGATTCAGTAATCACAATACATCCTGAACCCATCTAAACTAGAATACTGGTCAGATACATGACTAGCATCCCTATTGCAATTCCAAATACTACTGAAAAACTAGACATGTTACTCTCATTTTCTTCTCGAATCCATTTCATAATGACAAAAATTACTTGAAATATTGCACCAGCCCCAATTGCCAGAAATATCACTGATGAAAAGGGAGAATATGCAAATCCCCCTACCCAGGCACCAAAAATTGCAGGAGAGCCAGCAATAAGACCCAAGGCCACAAGCTTGCCAATCATCAATTTTCCTTTTGACATAGGAGCTGCGATTGCAATCCCTTCTGTAGTATTATGTAAGGCAAAACCTACAATCAAAAATGTACTAAAAGCTAAAGATCCTAAACCGACAGATGCGCCAACAGCAAGACCTTCACCAAAATTATGCAATCCAATTCCAATAGATATCATCAATGCAATTGCAACAGGTTTTGCAAGTTTAGACGAATCAGCTTTTTTGACAATCTTATTTCCAGAATAATATAATCCAAGAAATGATAAAATCACCACAGTTGCAACTAGTAATGAACCATTGAAGCTTTTAGCCAAATTTTCATTTGAAACTTCTAATGCTTCTTCTATGGAATCAATTGCCAAGAAGAGCAATAATCCAATAGTTAAAGCCAAAAAGAAATGATATTTTTGCTTGCTAATTTTTTTAATGAATGGAAGCCATAGTAATCCTATCATTACGGGAATTATTCCAACATATGTTCCAATTATTGCAAAAAATATAACAAGATCAAAAGATGGTTCAAGTGCAAATGCAGCGGCCTCAATTTCTTTCTCAAATCTTGTTCCATCCTCGATAGTAATTCCAATAATATATGGTTCTGCTTCATTCCACTCAAAAGGAATTCGTACTAGTGTGGTTTCATATCTGTCAAGAAATCTATCAGGCTCTACTGCAGCAGGTTGAATTCTGTCATTAACATCGGCCATTACTATTTCAACTGGTATTGGGCCAGTATTCCGAACTGTTGCTTGAATTTCAGAATCAATAAATTTTACACTCTCAATAGTAATTTCAGGTAGAGGAATTCCAAGATCAAGTAAACTTGCACCTGGGCCAAAAATATACAGTATTAAGATAATTAGAAAAACAAACGGAATGATTCCACTAGCAATAACTTTCAATTTTGAATAATTTTCAACTTCCATAATTTACTTCCTGTGTGCTTTTTCCCAGATTCTCTTTGGCTAGAAAAATTCCAACCCAACCTTTTTCAGAAAATTCGACTTTATGGGCATGAAATAGATATTTTCCCGGATATTGATATTCAAATTCCATAATTCCACGCTCAGTTTGGGAGAGGGTTATCATATCAGTGTAAAACGATGGAACAAGATCAGTTCCGGTTGGATAATATTTATACAAATTTCCATGCAAATGGAAATTGTTTATCGGATCAAATTCAACCATATTTACAACATAAATTCGAATTAATTCATTTGTGTTAATTTGAATTGGATGATGCTGATAATAAAATGGAATGGTATTTGCAGCATAAAAATTATTTTCAGTATCAAAGTCAGTATCTAATCCATTTAGAACCATAACCATTTCATCTGCTGATGGTCGTTCTTCTTTAGGATCAACAATAAACACACCATAAAGTCCATGAACAATGTGCTCTTCTAAAGGCATCACATGACAATGATATGGATGAACTCCAACTGGACCTGCAGTAAATTCATAAACAAACTGTCCGCCATTTCCACCTACAGGTTCAAACACACCATCCATGCCTGCTGGATGAATTCCATGGAAATGCATCGTATGCTCTTTTTGACCTTTGTTGATGAATTTTATTTTAAGAAGATCTCCTTCAGTAGCTCTAATTGTAGGACCTGGAACGGTTCCATTAAAAGTCCAGACATTATAAAATACTCCAGGGGATACTTCCATTATTTTATCATCTTCGGCAATAATCGTATATTCTCTCAAGGTAGTACCATCAGATAATTGTGAGACTCTACCATAATTGAAATCACGCAAATAGTTCATAGGATCAAATTCAACTGTAGATACAACATATAGAGGATCAATAATTTCTCCAGAGGTTTTTACAACAGCACCAGTATGTGTAACAAAAGTTTTTTCTTCTGATTGAGCTTGTGATACAATTGGGAAAATCATAATTGCAGAGACCCCAACTAAGAAGGTAATTGCTAAAAACATAGTTTGAGAGCGTGTAATTTTCAGGACAAGATTATTAGTCAAATTCTTTATTTAAATTTAACCTAAGCTAACTTTTTTAGCCCAATCTAACTTTTTATGCTCAATTTATTAAGATTTTTAGAAAAATTAGGTTTAAACTAAAGAAAACCAACAACTGTTCATGCAGAAATCAGGAAGTATAGTAGTTGGTTCAGGAGTTGTGATCATCATAGGATTGTTTTTGCTAGTTTTAGGAAATCAAGCCATTCTTGAAGGAATTATCCAAGATAATGGAAAAGTGAGTTCTGAGCAATCATTTTCAATTTCCAATAATTTTGATTCACAGATTACACCTATTGGGATTTTCGCAGTTCAAATAATCGAATTCCAAGAAAATACATTTTCAGCAAAAATATTAGATCCATCAGATATTGAAATAAATTCTCACGAAATTAATGACGAAACTATTGAAGAAGAGTTTAAAGTTTTAGAGACAGGAAACTACAAACTGATTGTTCAAAGTAATAGTAATGAAGAAACCCAAGTGTTTGGAGCTATTGGACCTCTTCCTGATTCAGGAAAGAAAGTTCTAGGCTTTATTCCAGTATATGTGATTGTTGCTGGAATGATTGGCTTAGCAGTAGTGGGAATTCTAGGTATTAAAAATAGGATAAGATCAGTTTAGATAACTATCCATTTTTTCAAGACCGCTAATTGTAGCATCAAAATTATCACTATTTTCAATTATCCCGTTGAGCTTCTCAGAATTGGCTGAAAGTTTGTATTTACCATCAGTTGATTTTTTTAAAATAAATTCATGTTCAATCAAATATGCAAGCCTATCAAGGACATCATTTTCAGAAATAGAAGATTGTTGTGCCAAAAATGAACATTCTTTTTCACCATCTTCAAGCTCTGCTAATATTGAAGAAGTCACAGGATCAAACATGCAATCCACAACTTTTTCTTTGTCAAAAGAATCACTCATTTGTATATAACATGAAAATTAGAAATTATTAACTTTTGGAACACATTATTCCAATAAGATAATTAAGAAAAAGGAGTTTGTGTAATATCATGCAAAAGCTCTGTAGTCAAGATCCATCAGGCAAAGGTGTACACTGTTTTTGTATAGATATTGATGCTCAAAGGGGAATCAAAAAATGCTGTAAATGTAATTTATGGAATGTTCAGGGCAATAATTGGACAAAAGATGAAGACTTTAGATAATTTGAACCAAAAATTTAACAAAATCAATCCTTGAAATTGAAGAATATTTGAAAAATATTCAAAAACCATTCAATTATGTGCCTAGTATGGTTTTTATCGGGGTTTCTTTGAATTTTTGAATACTTGAGTACTCAAGAATATAGACATATTGTAAGGATTGTGGGTAACGATATCCCAGGAGAGCGAAAAATGCTCGTTGGATTAACCCAGATTAAAGGAATTGGATATAATTTTGCTACAGCGATTCTAGACACATTAAAAATTAACACAAATTCTAACATAGGAAATCTTACTGAAGAGAATGTTCAGGCAATTGAAAAATTGATTACAGATCCTATTGGAGGAAATTTTCCAACATGGTTTCTTAACAGAAGAAAGGACATTGAAACCGGAGCAGATTTACATTTACTGACATCAGATATTCCATTTACATTAAGAAATGATATTGAAAGAGAAAGAATAACTGCAAGTTGGAGAGGTTATCGTCATCTTAGCGGTCTGAAAGTTAGAGGTCAAAGAACCAGAACATCAGGTAGAAAAGGTGGAGCAGTTGGAGTTGCAAAAGGAGGAATGGCAGCACCAGTGAAGAAGGGAAGTGCAGGAGCTCCGGCAGCAGAAGCAGCAGCTCCGGCAGCAGAAGCAGCAGCTCCGGCAGCAGAAGCAGCAGCTCCGGCAGCGGAGAAAAAAGAATAGGTGTTTTGAATGGGAGATCCAAAATATCCACGTAGAGTTTGGAGAAAACCAAAAAGACCACTTAATTATGAATTAAAAATGGAAGAGCTCAAAACTCTTGGAACATTTGGATTAAGAACAAAAAGAGAATTATGGAAAGCACACACAGAATTATCACGTGTTAGACATCAAGCAAGATCATTGCTTGCATTAAGACAAGAGATTAGAGAAGAAAAAGAACCAATTTTAATGCAATCACTTGCAAGGATTGGTTTGGTTAGTAGTGGTGCAACATTAGATGATGTACTTAATCTAAATGCTAATGATTTACTTTCACGTAGATTACAAACCATTGTAACAAAAAAATTTGGATTTAAGACACCATATCAAGCAAGACAAGCAGTTATTCATGGCCATATCATGATTGGAGAAAGAAAGGTAGACATCCCATCTTACACAGTAACAGTTGCAGAAGAAGATAGTATTCATTTTACACCAGAATCAAAAATTCCAGAAATGTTAGAGAGTACAAAATCCAAAGAACCTGCAACTGAAGAAACAGTAGAGGCTACCACTGAAGAAACAGTAGAGGCTACCACTGAAGAAACAGTAGAGGCTACCACTGAAGAAACAGTAGAGGCTACCACTGAAGAAACAAAAAAAGATGAAAGTTCTTCAACAGAATCATCAAAAAAATAGGCTTATCAGTAAATAACCCCAATTATTAGAGAAAGTAACATGTGTTCAATCATAGGATATTATGGAAAAATTAGCGCGGCCCCCATTCTTGTAAAGGGGTTAAAAAGAATGGAATATCGCGGGTACGATAGCGTTGGGGTTGCAACAGAATCCGAGAATAAAATTGAACTAAAAAAAGGCATAGGAAAAGTTGATGAGGTAAATTCAAAAATCCAATTAGACATAATGCCAGGAAAAATTGGTATTGGCCATACAAGATGGGCTACACACGGAAAAGTGACAGATACAAATGCACATCCGCATCCAAGTAATTCTGGAAAAATTGCAATAGTCCATAATGGAATTATAGAAAATTTTAAGGAATTAAAACAACAATTAGAAAATGATGGATACAGTTTCAAAAGTGAAACAGATAGTGAAATAATTGCCAATTTACTCCAAAAAAATTATGAATTAACTGGAGATGTAAAAGAAACAATCATCAAAACAGTTTCAGAAATAAAAGGACATTATGCTTTTGTTGCAATGTTTGAAAATGGTCAGCTTGCAGCAGCAAGATATCATGAACCATTAATAATTGGAGTTGGAAAAGATGATTTCTTTTTGTCAAGTGATGTTCTAGGATTCATTGAATATACAGATGATGCAATTTACATGGAAAATGGTAATTTTGTTATTTTAGACAAAGGGAAATTTCAAATTTTAGATTTTGATGGCAATCATGCAAAATATGGAATTACCAAAGTATCAAAAGAATTTGGAGATGCCTACAAGGGAGATTATGCACATTTTACTCTAAAAGAAATTTATGAACAACCTGAAACAATTTTGAGGGCAGGAGAAAAAACTGCTGATGCGATTGAAAAAACTGCTGATTATCTAAGACATTCAAAAAATATCTACATAACAGGTAGCGGTACAAGTTACAATTCAGCATTAATTGCAAAACAAATGTTATCTAAATATGCTAAAATCAAAGTAGAGCCAATCATGTCAAGTGAGCTTCAATTTTCACCAGACAGTATTGAGGAAAATTCAATCTTAATTGCTATTTCACAGAGTGGTGAGAGTGCAGATGTATTAGAGGCAGTAAAGATTGCTAAAAAAGCAAATTGTAAAATTATATCTATTGTAAATTTACTCACATCATCGCTTGCTAGAGAATCAGATGTAGTTATTGGGATGAATTGTGGACCAGAAATAGGAGTTGCAGCAACAAAGAGTTTCACATCACAACTTGTAATAATTTACAAAATAGTAGAGAAACTAAGTAAT